>NZ_PTSB01000059.1:0-4288 GCF_002965125.1 Escherichia sp. MOD1-EC6162 | reverse complement strand
TTTCATCAGTGGGATGCGCAGAATCAGGTGACGGCGTACCAGGACGAAGCCGGGCAGGTGATGACGTTCCGCTGGAGCGACGAAGAACGACTGCTGCTGGGGATGACCGACGCTCAGGGCGGCAAATGGCGCTATGTGTATGACCGCCTGGGGCATATCACGGAGACGCACGACCCGCTGGGGCGGGTGGCACAGACACAGTGGCACCCGGTATGGCACGAACCGGAAACGGAAGTGGATGCGACGGGGAACAGCTGGCGCTGTGAGTACGATGAACGCGGCAATCTTCTTACCGTGACCGACCCGTTGCAACAAAACACCCGGTATCAGTATGACCGCCACGGCCAGGTGGTACAGATAACCGATGCCCGTGGGGGGAATAAATACCTTCAGTGGAACGAAGACGGGCAGCTCACGCGGCATACGGATTGTTCCGGCTCGCAGACGACCTGGTTCTACGACGAACGCACGCGGCTGATACGGGTGACAGACGCGCAGAGCCACAGCACGCGCTACGGGTATGACGACAGCGGTCACCTGGTGGAGGTGATACTGGCGGACGGCCGCTCGGCACATTACCAGTCAGACGCGGCGGGCAGGCTGGTAAAGTACACCAGCCCGATGGGGAGGATAACGCGCTGGCAACGCGACGGGCAGGGCCGGGTGCGCAGCCGGACGGACGCGATGGGGCGCAGGACGGCGTTCGGGTACGACGCCTACGGACGGCTGACCCGGCTGACAAACGAGAACGGAGAAAGCTATCAGTTCCGCCACGATGTGCTGGATCGTCTGGCGGAGCAGATAAACCCGGATGGCTGTCGCCAGGCGTACCGTTACAACGCGCTGAACGCAGTCACGGAAGTGGTGTTCACCGGGGAGCGGGGCGGTGAAATCCGTCACCGGCTGGCGCGCGATGCGGCGGGCCGGCTCACGGCAAAAGAGACAGCAGAAAGCCGTACAGAATACATCTATGATGCGGCAGACCAGCTACTGGAAATCCGCCGCCAGCGGTCGGATGCCGGGGAAACGGATGCACCGGAGATTATCCGCTTCAGTTACGACAGACTGGGACGGATGCTGACCGAGGAGACGGCGCAGGGCATCTTAACCCATCAGTATGACGAACCGGGCAACCGGACAGCGACCACCTTTCCGGACGGCAGAACGCAGCGCCATCTGTACTACGGCAGCGGTCATCTCCAGCAGATAAATCTGGACCGGGAGGTTATCAGTGAGTTCACGCGTGACGCCCTGCACCGTGAGGTGCTCAGAAGTCAGGGGCGGCTGAGCACGCGGCAGCTTTACGACCCTACTGGGCGACTGAAGCGCAGGGAGACATACAGCGGGATGCGCGGGGTGGTGCCGGAGACGTTCACGGACCGGCAGTACAGCTACAACGGTCAGGATGAACTGCTGAAGACGCGGCACAGCCGGCGGGGGGAAACGGATTACTTCTATGACACCACGGGCCACATCACGGCATGCCGCTCGGAGGATGAGGGGTATCTGGCGAGCTGGCAGTACGACGCGGCGGGAAATCTGCTGGGGAGGCGCGCGGGGGAAAGGGCCACGGCAGAAAACAGCGTGGTGCCGTTCAACCGGCTGATGTCTTATCGTGGCGTGCACTATCGTTATGACGAACACGGCCGGACGGTGGAAAAGCAGGGCCGGAGCGGAACGCAGAGTTACCGTTATGATGCGGAACACCGGATGGTGGAGGTGACGACAGCGCGGGAGACATACCGGTATGTGTACGATGCGCTGGGGAGGCGGACGGAAAAACAGCACATCAGCCCCGACGGTAAACCGTACAACCGGACAAAATTTTTATGGGACGGGATGCGGCTGGCGCAGGAGAGCAGGCCGGAGGGGATAAGCCGCCTGTATATCTACAGCGACCAGGGGAGTTATGAACCGCTGGCGCGGGTGGACAAGGCGGGCAAAGAGGGACCGAACCGGATACTGTATTTTCACACAGATGTGAACGGCGCGCCGGAAGAGATGACGGACAGTGACGGGAAAATCGTGTGGGAGACGGGGTATCAGGTCTGGGGTAACACGATACAGGAGAAGGACCACGGCAGGGTGGAACAGAACCTGCGTTACCAGGGGCAGTACCTCGACAGGGAAACGGGGCTGCACTACAATCTGCACAGGTACTATGATCCGGATGTCGGGCGGTTCATAGTAACGGATCCGATAGGGCTGGCGGGTGGGTTAAACCTGTATGCGTATGCGCCGAATCCGTTAAGTTGGATCGATCCTTTAGGACTTGCTGTAGATCCAATAGCTAAATTAGAAGATCGCGGTTATACAGGGGTAACAAGAACTTCTAGCGGCGGTTTAGACTATTCAGATAGTAATGCGTTATATAATAAACGACCCGGAGTTAACCCTATCGTTACTATTGAATATACAGGAGATTATCTTAAAGATTTTGAAGCCGCTAATATGAAGGCCGGACTAAATCAAAAGACAACACCAAGGGGGTATGTCTGGCATCATCTTGATGATTATAATGCCGAGACAAATAAAGGTACTATGCAACTTATTAAACAGGGAGCACATCAAGGAATAAGTCATTCTGGTGGTGTCAGTCAGTATAAGAAAGCAACCGGTAAGAGCTATACATTCCCGGCCAGAAAAGGTGGTAGATTATGCAGTTAATTCTTGAAGAATCTGAGAGGAAATTATCTCCCGATGAGTTGGATGAATTCAACAGAGCCTTTGATGGAAAGGTTCCATTTTCGTTTAATAATTTTTACATAAAATTTAATGGCGGATATCCGCTTGATAATGGTGAGAGTAACTTCTTTTTATTAGGTGGCTTCAACCCAATTAAGTATGGGGATTTGCCTATAGAGGATGTTTATTCTGATTTAATTGATGACTATCCTAGTTTAAAAAACATGATCCCTTTTGCTTATGATGAAGGTGGTAATTGTTTTTTACTTTCATTGAAGTGTAATGATTATGGAAAAGTATATATATGGTTAATGGATGAAAAAGACTTAGCACTCATCTCTGACTCATTTGATGATTTCATAGAAAAATTATCTCAGAGTTATTAATTAAATATAGCCGAGAATAATAAAATCTTCCCGGCTTTTTTATTATCCAACTCTCGTTCAGTACACTAAACATCCCGTTCCGCATCCCCTTAACCACCTGTTTAACCTGATAAAGTTCCTCCCGCAGTTCCTGTACTTCGTTATTATCCGCAGGCAGGATCAGGCATCTCTCTGAGATCTTCACTGTAACGCTCGTGCCGATCTCAAATCCCGCTTCTCTTAGCCATTTGGTGCTGATTTTGATCACCGGCGTGTCGCTGCGGCTGGTCAGATGCTGCGCTGGCAGCACGACGGGCAGAGCCGGATGACTGAAGCGCAGGGAGACATACAGCGGGATGCGCGGGGTGGTGCCGGAGACGTTCACGGACCGGCAGTACAGCTACAACGGTCAGGATGAACTGCTGAAGACGCGGCACAGCCGGCGGGGGGAAAAGGATTACTTTTACGACCCCACGGGGCACATTACGGCGTGCCGTTCGGAGGATGAGGGGTATCTGGCGAGCTGGCAGTACGACGCGGCGGGAAACCTGCTGGGGAGGCGTGCGGGGGAAAGGGCCACGGCAGAAAACAGCGTGGTGCCGTTCAACCGGCTGCTGTCTTACCGTGGTGTGCACTATCGTTATGACGAACACGGCCGGGTGGTGGAAAAGCAGGGCCGGAGCGGAACGCAGAGTTACCGTTATGATGCGGAACACCGGATGGTGGAGGTGACGACAGCGCGGGAGACATACCGGTATGTGTACGATGCGCTGGGGAGGCGGACGGAAAAACAGCACATCAGCCCCGACGGTAAACCGTACAACCGGACAAAATTTTTATGGGACGGGATGCGGCTGGCGCAGGAGAGCAGGCCGGAGGGGATAAGCCGCCTGTATATCTACAGCGACCAGGGGAGTTATGAACCGCTGGCGCGGGTGGACAAGGCGGGCAAAGAGGGACCGAACCGGATACTGTATTTTCACACAGATGTGAACGGCGCGCCGGAAGAGATGACGGACAGTGACGGGAAAATCGTGTGGGAGACGGGGTATCAGGTCTGGGGTAACACGATACAGGAGAAGGACCACGGCAGGGTGGAACAGAACCTGCGTTACCAGGGACAGTACCTCGACAGGGAAACGGGGCTGCACTACAATCTGCACAGGTACTATGATCCGGATGTCGGGCGGTTCATAGTAACGGATCCGATAGGGCTAAGAGGCGGGTTAAACTTATAT
>NZ_PTSB01000058.1:0-4413 GCF_002965125.1 Escherichia sp. MOD1-EC6162 | reverse complement strand
TCACAGAAATGGACAATGCCGTTAAGGGACTGGCGAATGGCAATGAGCCGCTTTATTATCGAGTTCGGTGACCGCCTGGACGGTCACTTCTGAGAAAAGGCATTTACACAGAATCCTAAACAGGCTCGTTTTTTTAGTCTTTTGGGAATTTAAATTCTTATCGATCAAGGAAAACAGAATACAGCAATGCACTTGTACTGTTTCTATTATTCTGGCGATTTCAATAAAGGCACTTGCTCGCGCTCTGTCATTTTCTGAAACTCTTCATGCTGCATTTCGATTTTCCTTCTAAAATCATAACTCGCATACCTGTTCTTTTTATGTATATCCATATCTATTTTTGTGACGAGTTCAAACCACAATGTTCGCACTCCCCATGCAGCGTTATGAAACATTTCCGCAACGGCTTTTGAATCAGTATTAACTGCTTCGGTCATGTAGTCGCTAATACGTTCAGCGGTAATTTTCGTTATTTCATCGCAATTCATTTTATCTCCTACAATATTATTTAATGGAATGCAAAATATCTGGCCTGATAACAATGTTCCAGAATTAATACCTGCAGGCTATGTTAAAGTTGTCCCCACACACAATCTACCTGTTTTCTCGTGTGTGCCACAGGCGCAATACATAAATAGTCTGGCCATTAAGTTCGTAACGGATTTCGTACTCGCCAACAAAAATCCGTCTGACCTCCCTGGGTTCAAACTGAAACAACTGTTCTCCCATACGTGGATGAGTTAACAGAATGACCGGCGCCTGTGTCAGGAACTGCACCGTTCTGGCGGCAGCAGGTTTACTGGCCAGCACCAGAAAATCATATAACCACGCCAAATCAGAAAGCGCCTTACTGGTCCACTTCAGTTCCATCAGCGTGCCACCGGTAACGGATGGTCAGTACCGAGGCTGTCCGCCCAGGCCTGTACAGCCTGATGATCGATAACCTGTCCGGATGTCACATCGTCCAGGGCTTCCAGCGTCAGGCGATTACGCTCCTCCTCCTGGGCAAGCCATGCAGAAAGCGCCTGTTTAATAACCCAGCCCCGGGAGCGTTCCAGCCTGGCGGCCATCTGGTCGATTTTATCAGCCATAAGTAATGGCACATGCGCGGTAATTACTTTTGTTGCTTGTGCACTATTGTTTTTCATTTGCATATCCGATTAGTTGTTAATCATATTTAATCATAGTGATTACTTTCAGACGAAACAAGGCAAATAATGCGCGTCAGCGTATGTAAGGCGGCATACGGAGGTTACATGTAGGGGGCCGCTTGGAATTCGGAAAATAAACCACGTCAAGACTGTTTTTTAGCCAAATAGCTTTTAGGAATCGCCAGAATGGCGGGACAACAGAGGTTTTGGTGTCCGAAATCGTACGTTTTCGTCCGATTGCCCCTCAAATCCCATGTTCAGGTCAAAATAGTGGACAGGCGGCCAAGAACTTCGCTCATGATAGTCTCCGGGACCCGTTCGAGTCGTTTGCCGCCCCGGGCTTTCATATCAATTGTCCGGGGCTGATCGCAACGCACAACACCGGTGGTACGTATGCCGGCACCATCCAGCGACACCGCAAAGCCGGCAGTGCGGGCAAAATTGCCTCCGCTGGTTACGGGCACAACAACAGGCAGGCGGGTCACGCGATTAAAGGCCGCTGGTGTGACAATCAGCACCGGCCGCGTTCCCTGCTGCTCATGACCTGCGGTAGGGTCAAGCGAAACAAGCCAGATTTCCCCTCTTTCCATATCAGATTTCCTCCTGACCAGCTGCTGGCGCATCCAGTCACTCTCGTTCTTCTGCTGAGATATCAGCACTCGAATCGCACTGTGCCAGTAACTCAGCCAGTGAATACTGCGGACGTCTATGTGGCTCCACAATCAGCCGACCATTATCAATGATCATGCCTACTTCATTATCAGTTCCCAGAGACAGAGCATTCAGCAGTGCAGGTGGAACGGTCAGCATTACTGAGCCGCCAACCTTCTTCAGTCGGGTGGTATGCATATTACACCTTCATAAAAGATATATTTAAATATAACTTTCAACCCAACAGTAAGCCCAGCACGGTTGCTTCCATATGCAGCAATACCGGCAGCAGCAGGCCACCACTTCTGATCCGGGCCGCTGATGTAATCAGCCCCACTAGGAATATTTCTGCCAAGGTCAGCAGGTTCAGATACTGCTGCATATGCACGGCGACAAACAGCAAAGACGTAATCAGCGCACCCAGCCACATCGTCCAGCTGTATCGCGAACGGAAGACATTCAGCATGATCCCACGGAACAGTGTTTCCTCATTCAGCGGGGCAAGGATAAAGGGGTTCTACGCCGGAACCCCATCACGGCACTCAGACGTGATTAAACATAGCTATGACAGGATCTGTCATCTCTGCATCCTGCTCCCAAAGGTGGGTAATAATACTTTTAAGCGGATCATCTGCATCTTCCTAGCAGAACGTACAGAGAATTGTATCATCAGGGTAACGGAACAGACGTAAACGGACAAAAGATGAATTCCGCATCCCCAACACTATTTATATGCAGGCTGCCCTGGACCATCTCAGAGCACAGGGGGAAATAGTGAATGATGAAGATATCGCACGCCTCTCACCACTTTGCCACGGACACATCAATATGCTCGGTCATTATTCCTTCACGCTGGCAGCCTTGGTGACGAAAGGGCATCTGCGGCCATTAAAAGAGGCATCGGAGGAAGAAAACATTGCTTAACGTGAGTTTTCGTTCCACTGAGCGCCAGCCCCCTTATCGCAGTTACCCGGTCACTCACCCAATTCAGGAGACCTCAAAAACAATTTGGATAAAAAATAGTTTTAACGTGCTGTTTTTTCCGTTTCGTGAGCTGACGCCATAAATACCCAACGACCTGTGCATTACAAAAATGTAATCAATGTGTAAGTTTTATGCGTCTCAGAATACATATAATCTTTTTTAATTTTGTTAACTGTAAATGACGAGTTATGCACATGGTGAAAAAACATAAATTTATCTGGGCATAATATCTATTGACTTTAGTGGTTTATATTTTATTTTGCAAAAATCATCACATTCAATAAAAGGAGTTTTTTATGAGGAACACAATAGCTGTTTTTTTAATATTTCTGTCTTCTGCTGCTTATGCAGATATCAATCTGTATGGACCAGGTGGTCCACATACAGCCTTGCTCGATGCAGCCAAGCTTTACACCGAAAAAACCGGTGTTACAGTGAACATTCATTACGGTCCACAACATAAATGGAATGAAGAGGCCAAAAAGAATGCAGATATTCTATTTGGTGCATCAGAACAATCTGCTCTTGCTATCACTCGGGACCATAAAGACAGATTTAATGAAAAGGATATTCAGCCTCTTTATCTGCGAAAAAGTATTTTACTGGTAAAGAAAGGTAACCCTAAAAATATCCGGAGTATTGACGACCTGACCAGACCAGGGATTGGCATCATCGTTAATGATGGTGGTGGTACCAGTAATACATCAGGTACAGGCGTTTGGGAAGATATTGCCGGACGTAAGAGTAATATAGAAACGGTTGCAGCAATCCGGAAAAATATTATTTTGTATGCGCCCAATAGCGGAGCTGCACGTAAGGCACTGGAGAATCAGCCTGAAGCAGATGTCTGGATCACATGGGCTGACTGGGCGGCCAGTAATCCAGGAATTGGCGATGTCGTAGAAATAGCACCAGACTACGTGATATGGCGTGATATGAATATTACCGTACGTCAGGATGCAAATGATGAAATCCGTCGATTTGCTGAATGGCTACAAACCGACGAAGCAGCGCCTGCATTCAAAAAATATGGCTGGACCAGGAAAGGAGTTTGATACCCTTCACGTTCTTCAGGACGTGGGGGATGTTTTCCGAATGCCGCACCAGCGGCATGGAAGGCGGCACTCTGTTGTTGCATATGGCACAGGAGTAAAACCGCCGAAGCCCGGCGTAAGCCGGTACGTATTGATAGATTTCACCTTACTCATCCAGCCCTGTTAAGCCATACCCGCTTTCAGCCATGACAGAGTTTCTGTGCGCGGTCGGAGTGGTCCAGGCAAGGGTTTACCCGCAGCCGGGGCGTATCTCCGCGTTAGCGGGCCGTCAGGGCCGCTTACGAGCGTGTATGAGAGATCGAGTAGGCAGCCTAGCGGCTGCGGCTTGTCATGGCCTGTAATTACCGTTATAAAAACAGACAATGTCATTGTCTTTCAGGTGGTTATATAGCCCGTTCAGCTAAACCTCGCAAACAAAAATCCAGCAGACAATCTTCCCACTCAGCCCCCCCTGTTGCGATGGCGGGTGGTCCCCTGCGCCGGAGGAACAGATAATGAAGCCGGGCTGTTTTTTCCCGACTTCGCCAGCGCTGCCGATTACTGTATGGAGAAAGATATTCCATACCTGTTTG
>NZ_PTSB01000057.1:0-4432 GCF_002965125.1 Escherichia sp. MOD1-EC6162 | reverse complement strand
AAGCGGGTTAATAAACAGAATTTGCCTGGCGGAGATAGCGCGGTGGTCCCACCTGACCCCATGCCGAACTCAGAAGTGAAACGCCGTAGCGCCGATGGTAGTGTGGGGTCTCCCCATGCGAGAGTAGGGAACTGCCAGGCATCAAATAAAGCGAAAGGCCATCCGTAAGGATGGCCTTTTTGCGCTGGTGAAAACTCTTCCTGTCGTTATATCTACAAGCCATCCCCCCGCAGATACGGTAAACTAGCCACGTTTTTGCATCAGGAAAGCAGCTATGAACCACTCCTTAAAACCCTGGAACACCTTCGGCATTGATCGCAATGCGAAGCACATTGTATGCGTGGAAGACGAAAAACAACTACTCAATGCCTGGCAGCATGCAACCGCAGAAGGACAGCCAGTTCTTATTCTGGGTGAAGGAAGTAACGTACTTTTCCTGGAAGATTACTGCGGAACGGTGATTATCAACCGGATCAAAGGTATTGAAATTAACGATACGCCTGATGCTTGGTATTTACATGTTGGGGCGGGAGAAAACTGGCATCATCTGGTGAAATACACTTTGCAGCAAGGTATGCCCGGTCTGGAAAATCTGGCATTAATTCCGGGCTGTGTCGGCTCATCGCCTATCCAGAATATTGGTGCTTATGGCGTAGAATTACAGCGAGTTTGCGATTATGTTGACTGCGTTGAACTGACGACAGGCAAGCAAGTGCGCTTAACAGCTAAAGAGTGTCGTTTTGGTTATCGTGACAGTATTTTTAAGCATGAATATCAGGATCGCTTCGCCATTGTAGCCGTAGGTCTGCGCCTGCCAAAAGAGTGGCAACCTGTACTGACCTATGGTGATTTAACTCGTCTGGAGCCTTCAACGGTGACACCACAGCAAGTATTTGATGCGGTGTGTCATATGAGAACTACAAAACTTCCCGATCCAAAAGTGAACGGTAATGCCGGTAGTTTCTTCAAAAATCCTGTTGTTTCAGTCGAAATGGCTAAAGCGTTACTGGCACAATTTCCAACGGCACCTAATTACCTCCAGGCGGATGGTTCAGTAAAACTGGCTGCTGGCTGGCTCATCGATCAGTGTCAGCTAAAAGGGGCACAGATTGGCGGGGCTGCGGTACATCGTCAACAGGCGCTAGTTCTTATTAATGAAGGCAATGCGAAAAGTGAAGACGTCGTACAACTGGCACATCACGTAAGGCAGAAAGTCGGTGAAAGATTTAACGTCTGGCTTGAACCCGAAGTCCGCTTTATTGGTGCATCAGGTGAAGTGAGCGCAGTGGAGACAATTTCATGAAGGATAATACTGTTCCACTGAAATTGATCGCCCTGTTAGCGAACGGCGAATTTCACTCCGGCGAGCAACTGGGTGAAACGTTGGGAATGAGTCGGGCGGCTATTAATAAACACATTCAGACACTGCGTGACTGGGGTGTTGATGTATTTACCGTTCCGGGCAAAGGATACAGCCTGCCTGAACCAATCCAGTTACTTAATGCCGAACAGATATTGAGTCATCTGGATGGTGGTAATGTTGCTGTGTTACCGGTGATTGATTCTACGAACCAGTACCTCCTTGACCGTATAGGAGAGCTTAAATCGGGCGATGCCTGTGTCGCAGAATATCAGCAAGCGGGTCGTGGTCGCCGTGGGCGGAAATGGTTTTCTCCTTTTGGCGCAAACTTATATTTATCAATGTTCTGGCGTCTGGAGCAAGGCCCTGCTGCGGCGATTGGTTTAAGCCTGGTTATCGGTATCGTGATGGCGGAAGTACTACGCACGCTGGGAGCTGATAAAGTTCGTGTTAAATGGCCAAACGACCTCTATCTGCAGGATCGCAAGCTGGCGGGTATTCTCGTTGAACTGACGGGCAAAACCGGCGATGCGGCACAAATTGTCATCGGTGCCGGGATCAACATGGCCATGCGTCGAGTCGAAGAGAGTGTCGTTAATCAGGGATGGATCACCTTGCAAGAAGCGGGGATCAATCTGGATCGTAATACTCTGGCAGCCACGCTTATACGTGAATTACGGGCGGCGCTGGAACTCTTCGAGCAAGAAGGACTTACTCCTTATTTGGCTCGTTGGGAAAAACTGGATAATTTTATTAATCGCCCAGTGAAACTTATCATTGGTGATAAAGAAATATTTGGGATTTCGCGCGGGATAGATAACCAAGGCGCATTATTGCTTGAACAGGATGGGATAATTAAACCCTGGATGGGCGGTGAAATATCGCTACGAAGCGCAGATAAATAAAAAAAGGGAGCAATAGCTCCCCCTTTAAATTATTTGCGTAGTCTGACTTCTTCTACCGCATGATTAGCACTTTTGGTCAGGATCAGGCTGGCACGTTCGCGAGTAGGAAGAATATTTTGCTTTAAGTTCAGCCAGTTGATTTCCTTCCAAAGCGTCAAGGCAGTATTGATCGCTTCTTCTTTTGTTAATTTAGCGTAGTTATGGAAATAGGAATCCGGATCTGTAAAAGCGCCTTCACGGAATTTCAGGAAGCGGTTGATATACCATGTCTGCAGTAAATCTTCAGGAGCATCAACATATATCGAAAAATCGACAAAATCAGAAACAAAAACATGATGCGGATCGTGTGGGTAATCCATACCGCTCTGTAAGACATTTAATCCTTCAAGAATTAAAATATCAGGCTGCACGACAGTTTTATCGCCATCCGGGATCACATCATAAATAAGATGCGAGTAAACCGGTGCTGTAACGTTTGGCACTCCCGATTTTAGATCGGAAACAAACTTCACCAGACGATGCATATCATACGACTCCGGGAAGCCTTTCTTCTTCATCAGACCACGTTCTTTAAGCACTTTGTTGGGATGAAGAAAACCATCGGTGGTGATCAGCTCAACACGACGGTGTTCCGGCCAACGGCTTAATAGAGCCTGTAATACACGGGCGGTCGTACTTTTCCCCACCGCAACGCTACCCGCGATGCTGATAATGTAAGGAATGCGTTGTCCGTTAGTACCAAGAAATTGTTCCAGAACTGCCTGACGGCGCAAGTTTGAGCTTATATAGAAGTTCAGCAAACGCGATAAAGGCAAATAGATCTCGGCAACTTCTTCTAACGAGAGATCCTCATTTATACCTTTGAGACGGGCGATCTCATCCTCCGATAACGTCATAGGTACGGAATCACGCAGAGCTGCCCACTGGTTGCGGTCAAACTGTAGGTAAGGCGTCATTAACGTTTGCTCTTTTATACTCATAAGCATGTTTCTGGCGATCATAGCTCTATCGGCAAAGCGATATTTGCCATGGCGCGTCACAGTTCTGTTGAATGGGTTAATGGGCAGGAGGGTAACACCAGATTGGGAGGAATAATAAGAAAAAATCTCTTTCGACAAGCTATCGTTGAAAAGCAATGTGACAGATATTCCATCTACTAAAAAGAATTGTGTTTTATCTTGAGTGCATTGTTAAACAGAATGATGCTGAAAAAGTATGCTAATCTGTCCCCTGTTTGACTGTTTCTTCATCGCGTTGTGCAAAATGTGACCAATAAAACAAATTATGCAATTTTTTAGTTGCATGAGCGCGCATGTCTCCATAGAATGCGCGCTACTTGATGCCGACTTAGCTCAGTAGGTAGAGCAACTGACTTGTAATCAGTAGGTCACCAGTTCGATTCCGGTAGTCGGCACCATCAAGTCCGGTGGGGTTCCCGAGCGGCCAAAGGGAGCAGACTGTAAATCTGCCGTCACAGACTTCGAAGGTTCGAATCCTTCCCCCACCACCAATTTCGGCCACGCGATGCGTAGCCCGAGACGATAAGTTCGCTTACCGGCTCGAATAAAGAGAGCTTCTCTCGATATTCAGTGCAGAATGAAAATCAGGTAGCCGAGTTCCAGGATGCGGGCATCGTATAATGGCTATTACCTCAGCCTTCCAAGCTGATGATGCGGGTTCGATTCCCGCTGCCCGCTCCAAGATGTGCTGATATAGCTCAGTTGGTAGAGCGCACCCTTGGTAAGGGTGAGGTCGGCAGTTCGAATCTGCCTATCAGCACCACTTCTTTTCTCCTCCCTGTTTTTTCCTTCTGTTTATTGCATTCAACAAGTCGGGCATGTTGCCTGGTTGATGTGGTGATATCACCGATTTATCCGTGTCTTAGAGGGACAATCGATGTCTAAAGAAAAGTTTGAACGTACAAAACCGCACGTTAACGTCGGTACTATCGGCCACGTTGACCATGGTAAAACAACGCTGACCGCTGCAATCACTACCGTACTGGCTAAAACCTACGGCGGTGCTGCTCGCGCATTCGATCAGATCGATAACGCGCCGGAAGAAAAAGCTCGTGGTATCACCATCAACACTTCTCACGTTGAATACGACACCCCGACCCGTCACTACGCACACGTAGACTGCCCGGGGCACGCCGACTATGTTAAAA
>NZ_PTSB01000056.1:0-5718 GCF_002965125.1 Escherichia sp. MOD1-EC6162 | reverse complement strand
AGAGTCAAGCATTTTTTCGCTTTTCTCTGTCGAAGTTCTCAGGAGAACCCCGCTGACCCGGCGGCTTATTTGCCGTTGTTCCGTGTCAGTGGTGGCGCATTATAGGGAGTTATTCCGGCCTGACAAGCGAAAAATATAAAAACTTTATCGTTCGCTCAATTTTCAGGCAAAACACCCCGAGCATGGTCTTTTCCGTCTAACTTATAGACAGAAACGAGCCCCGAAGGACTCGTTTTATCATTTACTGGACGGCGACAATGCGGTCTTCATTAACTTCCAGGCGAATGACTTTGCCAGGAACCAATTCACCAGACAGTATTTGCTGCGCCAGCGGGTTTTCGATCTGTTGCTGGATAGCACGTTTCAGAGGACGTGCACCATAAACCGGATCGTAACCATTCTCGCTCAGCAGTTTCAGTGCCTCGTCAGAAATGTGGATTTCATAACCACGTTCTTCCAGACGTTTGTACAGACGTTTCAACTGGATCTGGGCAATCGAAGCGATATGTTGTTCACCCAACGGGTGGAAGACCACAACTTCATCAATACGGTTTATGAATTCCGGACGGAAGTTATGGCTAACCACGCCGAGCACCAGCTCTTTCATGCGCGCATAATCCAGTTCACCGAAACGTTCCTGGATCAGATCGGAGCCGAGGTTAGAGGTCATAATGACCACCGTATTACGGAAATCGACCGTTCTCCCCTGCCCATCAGTCAGACGTCCGTCATCCAGAACCTGCAACAGAATGTTGAATACATCCGGATGCGCTTTTTCCACTTCATCCAGCAGAATGACGGAATAAGGACGACGACGCACCGCTTCAGTCAGGTAGCCACCTTCTTCATAACCCACATATCCCGGAGGTGCACCAACCAGACGAGACACCGAGTGTTTCTCCATAAACTCGGACATATCGATACGAACCATCGCCTCGTCACTGTCGAACATAAAATTCGCCAGCGCCTTACAGAGTTCGGTTTTACCTACACCCGTTGGACCGAGGAACAAGAACGAACCAATCGGGCGATTAGGATCCGCAAGCCCCGCACGGCTACGACGAATGGCGTTAGATACCGCATCAACGGCTTCGTTTTGGCCAATAACACGATGGTGCAGTTCTTGCTCCATACGCAGCAGTTTTTCGCGCTCACTTTCCATCATGCGAGAAACAGGAATGCCCGTCCAACGCGCCAACACTTCAGCAATTTCTGCGTCAGTCACTTTATTACGCAACAGACGCATGGTTTTGCCTTCGAGCTGTGTAGCCGCTTCCAGTTGTTTTTCGAGCTCCGGAATTTTGCCGTATTGCAGTTCGGACATCCGCGCCAGATCACCTACACGGCGCGCCTGTTCAATGGCGATTTTCGCCTGTTCCAGTTCGGCTTTAATGGTCTGGGTGCCAGAGAGTGACGCTTTCTCTGCTTTCCACTCCTCTTCTAACTCAGAGTACTGGCGTTCTTTGTCACTCAGTTCTTCATTGAGCATATCCAGACGTTTTTTACTGGCTTCATCAGACTCTTTCATTAACGCCTGTTGTTCCAGCTTAAGCTGGATAATTCGACGATCGAGTCGGTCAAGCTCTTCCGGTTTTGAGTCAATCTGCATACGGATACTGGATGCCGCTTCATCGATCAGGTCGATGGCTTTATCTGGCAACTGACGGTCAGCAATGTAGCGATGAGACAACGTCGCCGCTGCAACAATTGCCGGGTCAGTAATTTGCACATGGTGGTGCAGCTCGTAACGTTCTTTCAGGCCACGCAGAATAGCAATGGTGTCTTCCACCGTTGGCTCGGCAACAAACACTTTCTGGAAACGACGCTCCAGCGCCGCATCTTTTTCAATGTACTGGCGATATTCATCAAGGGTGGTCGCGCCCACGCAGTGCAGTTCACCACGGGCCAGTGCCGGTTTCAGCATATTCCCGGCGTCCATTGCGCCATCGGCTTTACCTGCGCCCACCATGGTGTGCAGCTCATCGATAAACAGAATGACGTTGCCTTCCTGTTTCGACAGATCGTTCAGCACGCCTTTCAGACGTTCTTCAAACTCACCACGATATTTCGCCCCAGCCACCAGCGCGCCCATATCCAGCGCCAGTACGCGGCGGCCTTTCAGCCCTTCCGGTACTTCGCCATTGATAATACGCTGCGCCAAACCTTCAACGATGGCGGTTTTACCGACACCAGGTTCACCGATCAGTACCGGGTTATTTTTAGTACGGCGTTGCAGTACCTGAATGGTACGACGAATTTCTTCATCACGACCAATTACCGGATCGAGTTTACCTTGTTCGGCACGTTCGGTAAGGTCAATGGTATATTTTTTCAAAGCCTGACGTTGGTCTTCGGCTCCTTGATCATTCACGCTTTCACCTCCACGCATTTGTTCAATCGCTTGAGTAATGTTGGCGGTGGTCGCCCCTGCTGCTTTCAGGATGTCGGCCAGCGTGCCGCGAGACTCAAGTGCCGCCAGAACAAACAGTTCTGACGAGATAAAGTTATCACCACGTTTTTGCGCCAGCTTGTCGCAAAGATTAAGAACGCGCACCAGATCCTGTGAAGGCTGGACATCGCCCCCTGTACCTTCAACCTGCGGTAAACGATTTAATGCCTGATTGATATCTGTGCGCAATTGGCCAGCATTAATGCCAGCGGATGTTAATAAAGGACTAACCGAACCCCCTTCCTGATTCAGCAGGGCGCTCATTAAATGAAGTGGTTCGATGAATTGGTTGTCGTGCCCGAGTGCAAGTGATTGGGCATCGGCAAGAGCAAGCTGGAATTTGTTAGTAAGACGATCCAGACGCATAACTCCTCCCATAACGGATCAAAGTTGCTACTGGAGATTAAATGAGGTCATCCCTCAATTATTCAAGGTTATTGACCAGATTAATGTGAAAAGAAAATCACGCGTACCGGATCGTCTTGATTCTTTAGGTTATATCAGCCAAATGAAACTTGCCATACGACCCGTGCACTTGTCGCGACGATAAGAGAAGAAAGTCTCATTTTCAGTGTATGTACAGCGATTACCACCGAAAATTTGTTCAACACCGACGTTCGCCAGACGCTGCCGGGCAAGCAGATAAATATCCGCCAGATATTTATCACCACGCTGAATGAAAGCCTCGCTCGCTTTGGCATCTACTGCCATAAATGCCTCGCGAACCTCCGGCCCCACTTCAAAGGCGCGCGGACCAATTGCAGGTCCCAGCCAGGCAAGAATGTTTTCTGGCTTATCAGCAAAACAAGAAACTGTCTCCTCCAGCACACCAGCGCAAAGTCCACGCCAGCCAGCATGAGCAGCGGCGACTTCCGTTCCCGCACGGTTGCAAAACAGCACAGGCAGGCAGTCGGCAGTCATCACAGCGCAAACCGTGCCAGGTGTGTTGCTATAAGATGCATCCGCCCGTTTAGAGGCATAAGGTTCGCCAGTAAGCCTTAGAACATCTTTCCCATGTACCTGCTCAAGCCACACCGGTTTTGAAGGCAAATTGCCCGCAGCAAAAAGTCGCCTGCGATTCTCCTCAACGTGTTCCGGGTTATCACCACAATGGGCCCCCAGATTGAGAGAATCGTAAGGCGGTAAGCTAACGCCGCCAATACGGGTAGAGCTACAGGCCGCAACACCTTTTGGCAACGGCCACTGCGGGACAATCAACTTACTCATAACCAGTCCACTTCATCCTTATGCTCTTCGAAATCGGCGCGCATCACCTCAATCAGTTCAACCATATCTTGTGGGATAGGCGCGTGCCATTCCATTTCGATACCGGAAATCGGGTGATAGAGACGTAGCATCGTTGCGTGAAGCGCCTGACGATCAAACTTACGCAGCGTGGAGATAAACGCTTCCGACGCCCCCTTCGGCGGACGCGGGCGACCACCATAAACCGGATCACCCACCAGCGGATGAGTGATATGCGCCATATGCACGCGGATCTGATGCGTACGTCCTGTTTCGAGACGCAACCGCAGACGCGTGTGCACACGGAAGTGTTCCATGATGCGATAGTGAGTGACCGCTGGTTTGCCCATCGGATGCACCGCCATATGGGTGCGTTTGGTGGGATGGCGGCTGATTGGCTCGTCCACCGTGCCACCCGCAGTCATATGACCAATCGCTACGGCTTCGTACTCACGGGTAATTTCACGCCGTTGCAGAGACTCCACCAAACGCGTCTGAGCTGGAACCGTTTTTGCCACAACCATCAAACCCGTCGTGTCTTTATCCAGACGATGGACAATGCCCGCACGCGGAACATCTGCAATTGGCGGATAGTAATGAAGCAACGCATTCAACACCGTGCCATCAGGGTTACCCGCGCCAGGATGTACAACCAGGTCGCGCGGTTTATTAATAACAATGATGTCTTCATCTTCATAGACGATATCCAGTGGGAT
Organism: Escherichia sp. MOD1-EC6162; assembly: GCF_002965125.1. Taxonomy (NCBI): domain Bacteria; kingdom Pseudomonadati; phylum Pseudomonadota; class Gammaproteobacteria; order Enterobacterales; family Enterobacteriaceae; genus Escherichia; species Escherichia sp. MOD1-EC6162. The sequence goes on along the minus strand of NZ_PTSB01000056.1, from coordinate 1,308 downwards.
ATCCTGCGGTTCAAAACGCGCTTCTTCTTCAATTTCGGCGTTGATGGCAACCTGCTCGCCACCCAATACTTTTTCTTTCGGCTTATCACAAACTTTGCCGTTAACCAGCACGCGCTGGTCGAGGATCCATTCTTTTATCCGCGAACGTGAATAATCCGGGAACATTTCGGCCAAAGCTTGATCTAAGCGTTGACCGAGTTGGTTTTCGGACACTGTTGCAGTGAGTTGTACTCGTTGTGCCATATATACTGCTTCTTCGTTTATCGTTGGGGTTTTACGGCTTTGCCGTTTAATATAGTGTGCTATTGTAGCTGGTCTTAACCGGGAGCAGGAACAGAGAATCTCCCGTAATACATTTTGAGGAAAGTCAAAACGTCATGACGCGCATGAAATATCTGGTGGCAGCCGCCACATTAAGCCTGTTTTTGGCGGGTTGCTCGGGTTCAAAGGAAGAAGTACCTGATAATCCGCCAAATGAAATTTACGCGACTGCACAACAAAAGCTGCAGGACGGTAACTGGAGACAGGCAATAACGCAACTGGAAGCGTTAGATAATCGCTATCCGTTTGGTCCGTATTCACAGCAGGTGCAGTTGGATCTCATCTACGCCTATTATAAAAACGCCGATCTGCCGTTAGCACAGGCTGCCATCGATCGTTTTATTCGCCTGAACCCGACCCATCCGAATATCGATTATGTCATGTATATGCGTGGCCTGACCAATATGGCACTGGATGACAGTGCGCTACAAGGATTCTTTGGCGTTGACCGTAGCGATCGCGATCCTCAACATGCTCGAGCTGCGTTTAGTGACTTTTCCAAATTAGTTCGCGGCTATCCGAACAGTCAGTACACCACCGATGCCACCAAACGTCTGGTGTTCCTGAAAGATCGCCTGGCGAAATATGAATACTCTGTTGCCGAGTACTATACAGAACGCGGCGCGTGGGTTGCTGTCGTTAACCGTGTAGAAGGTATGCTGCGTGATTTCCCGGATACTCAGGCTACACGTGATGCTCTGCCACTAATGGAAAATGCTTACCGTCAGATGCAGATGAATGCACAAGCTGAAAAAGTCGCGAAAATCATCGCCGCAAACAGCAGTAATACATAACAGAATTCTGAAACACAAAACGGCAGCCCTTGAGCTGTAATGCCGATCAGTTAAGGATCAGTTGATCGATCCAGTGGCTGTGTAAGAATCCGGAAACGCTCACTCGTTTCCGGATTTTTTTATGCACATTGGACAGGCCCTTGATCTGGTATCCCGTTACGATTCTCTGCGTAACCCACTGACTTCTCTGGGG
>NZ_PTSB01000055.1:0-6245 GCF_002965125.1 Escherichia sp. MOD1-EC6162 | reverse complement strand
TACCCGAAGTGATTCCACTTAATGAATAAAAAAGCAGCGGCCAATGCCGCTGTTTCGTTTGAAGCGCGAAAAGTAAAGTTTTCGCATTTATCGTGAAACGTTTTCGCGTTTTTCGTGCGCCGCTTCAGCCACGGTAATATGCCCGGACTTATCAATATACGTTGCTGATGAAGCGCGGCTAAATTGGCATATGCCATTAACAGGCATTGTTATTTCATCACTGCCGATGGTTATTGTTTTATAGCCCGGGGCATACCCTGTTATCGCTTCCAGAGAATCATTCAAGGGTAGCCAGATATCAGGAAGCGGAGGGACAGAAGCAGGATCAGCGGCATCTTCTGCAATCCGGGCTGCATTCTCTGCTCTTGTTGCGGCTGACGTTGCTTCTGTCTCGCTGGCTGCTGCTTTTGTTTCACTCGTCTTTGCGTTAGTTTCACTGGCTTTTGCAGCTTTTTGGCTATTAGCTGCCGCTGTTGCAGAACCAGCTGCAGCACTCTCGCTTTCGGCTGCTGCATCCTGACTGTTTTTCGCCGCAGTTTCGCTGGCTTTGGCATTCGTTTCGCTGGTCTTCGCTGCCGTCTGGCTGGACTTTGCGTTAGTTTCGCTCGTCTTCGCTGCTTGCTGGCTGTTAGCCGCAGCAGTTGCTGATCCGGCTGCTGAAGTCGCAGAACCGACTGCCGCGCTCTCGCTTTCGGCTGCTGCATCCTGACTGCTTTTCGCCGCAGTTTCACTGGCTTTGGCATTTGTTTCGCTGATCTTCGCTGCCGTCTGGCTGGACTTTGCGTTGGTTTCGCTCGTCTTTGCGGCTGTCTCGCTGTTTTTCGCGTTGGTTTCTGATTTTTTAGCTGCTGTCGCGGAATTTGCCGATGCAGTCTGCGAGGCCGCTGCCGCCTGTGCGCTGTTAGCTGCATTCGTTTCTGAGGTTTTCGCCGCGTTCTTCGATGATGCCGCTGCAGTTTCGGATTTCTTTGCCGCCGCTGCGCTCTGAGAGGCGGCTTCGGCGTTGCGTGCCGCTTCTTCCACCATTGCCTCAAAACGACGCAATGCCTCCGGCATGACATCCTCTTCCGTCATGGCACCGAGAAAATCATTCAGCGTACCTGGTCTGGAGCCTTCATAGACGGTAATGGTTCCGGCATGTGAAGGCGGAAAACCTTCAACCAGCAGGATGACGCTGTACTGGCCATACTCAACATCCATACTGTAACGCCCGGCTTCATCCGGATTTTCAGAGGCCACCGTGTTCACCAGTACCGTGGTGCTGTTACGCTTTGCCTTCAGTTGAATAGTGCAGTTCTGTATTGGTTTTCCCGCACCATCTTTCAGCACACCTGAGATTTTTACTGCTGCCATATCCACTCCACAAAAAAGCCCGCCAGAATCTGCGGGCTGTCATAACACTGTGTTACCTGGCTAATCAGAATTTATAACCGACACCCACGATGAAACCGTCAGTGCGCCAGTCGCCACTGCCGGAACCCTCATAAGCAAGGTCAATGGCCACGGATTCGGTCGGGTTAAACTGCACGCCAGCCCCCCACGCCAGAGACGTGTTGCTGTGGCGACCGCCATCACTCCCGGTCAGCACATCGTGCGTTTTCCCCTTGTTGTCAGTTACGCGGAGATAATCCCCGGAGAACGTCGAAACACGGCTGTAAGCCACACCTGCCATCGCATAAGCACTGAACCATTCATTCACGCGTACAGACGGCCCCGCCATCATGCTGAACCAGCGGTTACGCACGGAATCCTCATGCCAGCGGGTATCGCTGTAACGGGTAAGCTGGCGATTCTTGTCTCCTGCATAGCTGAATGACGTCACCAGCCCCAGCGTGTCCGTAAATTCATAACGGTATTTCACGTTAATGCCCTTCAGGTCATCGTTGCCGGGCATATCAGTATGGGACTGAAGATACCCGCCGCTTAGTGTGGACTGATGCTCTGCTGCGCTCGCTGGCGTACCAGCGGCGACCAGCCAGACTACTGCAGACAGAATAACAGCACATAATTTACGCATAATTACCTCTCGCTTTTCTGCAATAAAAAAGGCGCCATTTCTGGCGCCCGTATTGGGGTTATAAAATTCAACTAATACTGATACCGGAAGCAGCTTTTTTGGTCACAATCACCGTACAGTCTGTGATGTTACCTGCGCCCTGATTGCCTTTCTGGAAAATCTTAAACTCCAGAGTGACGCTACCACCACCACTCGGCATATCAATAACCGCACTGTAACTACCGGGAATGGCTCCTTTAGTTTCTCTGGATGCGATTAATACGCCGTTTTTGCGAACTTCAAAACCATAACCCGTGTATCGCGTACCTCCCGGGTTATTACCGCTCCCCGGATCGTCATACGCCACACCGTTAAAAATAATGGGCGGAATAATAATCTGGCGGTCAAAGTTATGATCATCGTAAATGGTGACTGTAACCGTCCCGTTTGGTGTTTCCGTGTTACCCCACGTACCAGCCTGTTTCGGGAATGATTTGGAGACAGTTTTAACGAAGTCACCTCTGACCTGGTTCGCCTCCAGCATGCCCTTAATCGTACAGTTTTCATTTACCGTGACGTTGTTGAGCGTCCCGGAGTTCGCGTTCACGTTACCGCTGATATCCGCATTTTTCGCCGTCAGCCGCCCGTCCGGTGTCAGGGAAAATACCGGAGGATTGCCGCCGCTGGTAATGGTGGGAGCCGTCAGATACTTCAGGAACACTTCGTTCATGAATATCTGGTTGCCCTGCGCAACAAACATCGGCGTTTCATTCCCGTTTGCCGGGTCAATAAACGCGATACGGTTAGCGGCAACCAGGAACTGGCTCAGTTTGCCTTCCTCTGTATCCTCCATGCTGAGGCCAAGCCCCGCGACATAATGCTTACCGTCTTCGGTCTGCTCAATTTTGACGCCCCACATGGCATTCCACTTATCGTTGGCGTCCTTCCACTCTTTCGAAAACTGATCCAGTCTGCTGGCGTTATCCTCTGTCAGGTCGACTTTTTCCAGCAACTCCTTGCCGAGATGGGATTCAGTTATCTGGCCTTTGAAAAAATCCAGGTAACCTTCCGCATCATCGCTCGCCCGACCGACAGCCTCCACGAATGCCGATTTGCCAACGGTGTTCACACTGCGAATGTAAAAATAATAATCATGGTCCGGCTTAATATTGATACTGGCAGCTATCCAGTACAGCGCCGTGCCAAGATAGCGGGCTGTGGTTTCAACCTGCCTGATATCCGCAATCCGCTTTTCCGAGAACCAGAACTCAAACTGTACCGTCGGATCATAAACGGCAAGATGGGGCGTGGCGGTTATCTGAAAATAGCCAGGTGTCAGCTCAATCCGAGACGGCGCTGCCGGTGCGGCAATCCGGAACGATACCGATGCCGGATCGCCCTGCTGCCCCCAGGCATTTGCCGCCCGGACTGTCAGCCTGTAGTTTCCCAGCGCCAGTTGCGTGAAGCGGTATGTGGTTTCCGTCGTCCGGGCCGTGCTGACCAGCCGCTCACTGCCGTCATCCGCTGCCACGGTCAGGCGAAGCATAAAGCTCCCCCCCTTCACCACCTTCGGCGTGTCCCAGCGCGCCAGCACCTGGTATTCCCCGCTGTCTGCGGTGACTTCTGCGGTCAGGTGCTGCACTGCTGGCGGCGTGACACCATTCACCGTGCCGCTCTGGTCGCCGTCAAAGTGCGCCCCGTTATCCACGATGGCTTCTTTCTCCGGTACATGCTGCACGGCAGTGATGGCATACGTACCGTCATCGTTCTCACGGATACTCACACAGCGGAACAGGCGCTGGCGCAGCGTCGGCAGCTTCAGCCCCCACACGCTGTACTCGGCAACGCCGTCAGGAACCCGGCTCACTTTCACCTTCACGCCGTCGGTGACGGACTGGACCTCCACGCTGACCGGATTCCCCTGTCCGTCAACCAGGCTTATCAGCGTGGTGCCGGAGGATGGCAGCGTGATTTCACGGTCGAGCGTCAGTGTCCGCGTCTGGCTGTTCACCGCCAGCACGCGCCCGCCGATGCTGATCCCCGCATAGTCATCATCACAGATTTCAATGACATCACCCGGTACATGGCGAAGCCCTTCGGCACCCACGCTGAAGTCCACGGTCTGCGTTTCCAGCAGTTCCGTTTTAATCAGCCACAGCCCGGCGCGATGTGCCTGCCCCCGGCTGGTACAGCCAAAGGCATCCATCTTCGTGACGTTACGACCGTAACGGGCAATGGCCTGCGTGTCCTCCACAAGCTCTGTCGCCGTCTCCCAGCCGTTATCCGGGTCAATCCAGTTCACCTCAACGGCATTATGGCGGTCCTTCAGGGCGCTGAAGCTGTAGCGGAACGGCGCGCCATCATCCGGCATCACCACATTACTGCGGTTATAGGTCCACACCTTATCCGACGGTCGGTCCTGCACGAACGTCAGCGTCTGCCCGTTCCATACCGGCATACAGCGCATCGCCGAGCAGAAATCACTGAGAACATCCCACGCCTTACGCTGTGTGGTCAGGTAAGCGTTACAGGTGATGCGCGGCTCCGTGCCACCAAAGCCATCCGGCACTGACTGATCGCAATACTGGCCGATGACATACAACGCCCATTTATCCACATCCGCCGCACCAAGACGTTTCCCCATGCCGTAGCGCGGGTGGGTCAGCATATCCCACAGACACCAGGCCATATTGTCGCTGTATGCTGGCTTAAACGTTCCGTCCCAGATACCGCTGTATTGCCGCGTCTGCGGGTTATAGTTCGACGGCACCTGCAGAATGCGCCCGCGAAGATGATAATTACGGCTCACCTGCTGGCTGCCGAACTGCTCCGAATCCACCTGCACGCCGACCAGTGCCGTGTTCGGGTAGCACTGTTTCACATCGATGATTTCGGTGTATGACGACCAGAGCGTTTTGTTCTGCAGCTGGTCTGTGGTGCTGTCCGGCGTCATCCTGCGCATCCGGATATTGAACGGGCGCGGCGGCAGTTTATCCACCACCACCGAGGCCAGATACTGCGAGGTGGTTTTGCCCTTAATGGTGATGTCTTTTTCCGTCACCCAGCCACCGTTACGTTGTATCTGAACCAGCAGGCGGACTTCCGACGGATTCCGGTCACCCTTTGAGGTAGTTTCCACCAGTGCCTGCACGCCGAAAGTAAAACGCAGACGGTCAATGTTTGCCGACGTGATGGTCCGGGTGATCGGCGTGTCATATTTCACTTCCGTACCCAGCACCGTCTCGGAGCCGGAGGATTCAAATCCCTCCGGCGGTGTCTGCTCCTGCTCACCTGCCCGGAACACCACCGTGACGCCGGAGATATTGGTATTCCCCTCACTGTCCAGCACCGGCGTACTGTTCAGCAGCACGCTTTTTAATCCATCCCCCGGACCTTCAATCGGCCCTTCGCTGATGACATCGATCACACTCAGCAACTGCGTGGATTTCAGGTTGTCCTTCGCTTCGCGCGGGGTATGCCCCTTACTGCTACCTTTACCCATACCTCATGCTCCATAAACGACAAAACCGCCCGCAGGCGGTTTCACATAAAACATGTTACATCAGCGACCAATCACCACGATTTCACCACCATCACCTTCATCAGCTGTACTGATCTCCTGAGAAACCACACGTGACCCCACGCGCATTTCACCGAACAGAACGGGCAGGACATTGCCCTGGGCAACCATGTTATCCAGTGAGGAGAAATAGGTGTTCTGCTTTCCGTTATCCGTGCTGGTCGTTGTTGCGGTACTCGCTTTCGGTGCCAGCATCTGTGCAACACCGCCAAGCGTCATCGCCGCACCCATTGAAAAGAGAATGTCACTGAAAGCGATACTGATCCCCGGCATCCAGATTGCCGTAGCAATCAACGCCGCACCCAGCACCGCCTGAAACACACCGCCACTTTTTGCTCCCGCAAGACGCGGCACGATGTGGATCACGGCACCATTTGCCAGCGGCTCATTAAGACGGGATGATAATTCGGTTTCTCCTGCATCACGCCCGGCAATGCGCACCTGATACCAGCCCTCATTCAGTTTCTGACGAAATGCCGGGAGCTGTGTGGCCAGTGCCCGGATGGCTTCAGCCCCCGTTTTCACACGAAGGTCGATGCGGCGGCCAAATCGTTGCAAATCCCCGTAAAGGCAGATGCGTGCCATGCCCGGTGACGCCAGAGGGAGTGTGTGCGTCGCTGCCATTTGTCGGTATACCTCTCTCGTTTGCTCAGTTGTTCAGGAATATGG
>NZ_PTSB01000054.1:0-7072 GCF_002965125.1 Escherichia sp. MOD1-EC6162 | reverse complement strand
GTCAGCTGACCGCCCATTTCAAAAGAACCATTAAAATCACCAGGAGTCCAGGCAAATACTGAACCAGACACAACGGCAGAAGTAGCCACTGCCAGTGCAATCAGAGTCTTTTTCATAAAAAGAAATTCCTTTCAGATTTACAAAAAAACAAAAAATATAATTTATGCTGTATCAGCAACCCCTTTATCGGAATTACCGCAAAACTATCCCCTGCGGATTCATTTAAATAACCGCACTTCATTAAACACATTGTTTAACTCAGAATAGTTTTACGTTATTCCCGTTAAAAAACGGTAAGTCCCTTTACCAGTCAGACCCGCTCCGGAGCCAGAGATATATTGCATTGATAAAGGATATAAATCCTCAGTCCTCCACCTGCAGGGCTATCTGCAGGTTTCCCCTGTAGCTAACCGGTACCTCCAGCTCTGCCGGTGCATCCGTTCTTAACTCAACCAGCTTATGCGCCTCTGGGACGGTTATCACCACATCCTCACCCTGCTGTCTGGCACTGAGTGCCACTCTCTTTCCGTCAACCATCAGGGCCGTCTTCAGGGTGATGCGGGCTTCCCCGTTATCCGGCAGAGCCTGTTTCACCGTGATGTTTGCCAGTCCGCCGGAGGCCGGGCGGCTTTCTGCATGCCGAATTATCAGCTCGGCAGGTAACGGGCTGTTACTGCCTGAGCGGTACAGCACCGGGTCTGTTGGTGTACGGGTCACCTTCACCACGCTGTTACCCACCACCTGACCATTCACCACACCCAGATACTGCGTTTTCTCACTGTATTCAGCGGCCTGTGCAAACTGAATACTGAGTGCACTCAGGACCAGGGCGACTGCCATCATTGTTTTCTTCATTTATTACCCCTCTGTTCCGTGTTCCGGAGGGCGGTTATTTCTGCTCTGCGGTATCTGCTTTCTCAGTTTTTGCTGCTACTGGTGCAACTGGTTTCTTCTGGTTAATGGTCCAGATCTGCAATTCACCGTAATCGTTCAGGGAGTCCACTTTCACCACATTTCCCTTCACCTGTACTTCATCACCCGGCATGAACATCAGCAGCTTCTGTGCCGTCTCATTATCCGTGGCAATTTTCTTCCCGTTTCCGTCCAGCAGGCTGCCAATCGCAAAAATGTACGGCGTGGTGTTCACCAGCATAGTCCTGCCATCCGGGCGGCTCTGCAGGCTGAGCCCTTCCTCTGCCCCCTTGCGACCTTCAAGCAGTGCCTTCGGGCGATAGAACAGTTTCAGCTTCGTGCGCAGCGCCACCGCAATACCACTACCCTCCAGAGCCGGCGGAATATCCTGCAGGTTCAGCCAGTACACCGACTCCCTGTCCTTCGGCAGATGATCCGAGGCCATGATGATACGCAGTGTCTGCTGACCGTTCGGCTTCACCTTGAAGAAGGACGGCGTCACCACAAAGGTCGGACGGGTGTCCTTCTCCACGATATTGTCCACCCAGGCCTGTCCACCAAAGGTACGTTCCTTGTCATTGTTGGTGACCGTGATGGTCAGTGCATCCTTGTCTCCGCGAAAGATATAGCGGGTCTGGTCTGCTGCCAGGGAAGCCATCGCACTCTGACAGGTCATCATCAGCGCCAGGGTCATCCCCAGCGTTTTTGTTACCCGGTTAGTGAAAAACTTCGTTACTGCACTACGCTTATTCACACGTAATCTCCTGTAGTTTCTCAGTATCCTGCAGTTTCTCCGCAGGTATCCGGCACCGCCCCAGAGTGATATCCCCCGGCGCATCCACCGTGTTAATCATCAGTACGCCGTTGTTGGCCACAAAGCCCAGCGGCGTGTTCTTACTGTCACGTGCCCAGGTTCCGCCTGACACAAACTCACCGTTACGCTGCTTCACCTGCAGCAGGTAACGCTTAACTTTCAGGGCATCAAACGGCATCCACACCACTGCCTTGTCTGTCGGCACCACCTTCTGACTGGTGGTGGTCAGCTCCGTGTTCAACGGTAATGTGCCCGCATCAATCGTCACCGTGTTCCAGTCATAACTGTTCAGCGGTACAACCAGGTTGCCGTCACTGTTGGTCTGTCCGTCACCGGACGTCACCTTCACTCCGGGTGTATCCTTCACGTTCACCACGGCCACGGTATCCCCGGTCGTGCGGCTGAACATAATGTCTTTCGCCGCCGGAACGGCCAGTACCGAACCGCTGACCGAGACAGAACCACTGGTTCCGCCGGACTGCGAGTGGTTCAGGGCACCATTCAGATAAGCCCGGTCACCACTGTACGACGCGTTCAGATAACTGCTCACACTACCACCGCTGTCACGCCCACCGCCCAGGCCATAGCTGAAACGGTCATTCAGCGAGCCGGACACGCCAGTGCTGAAGCCCGTGCCACCGCCTTTGCTGGTACTCACCGAGGTACTGCTGCTGTAACGACGGTCAAACAGTGTGAACGGTACCGACACTGACGCCGATGCAGACCAGTTGTTTTCCCCCCGGGTGTTCCGTGAACCGGACCAGCCCAGGTTCAGACTGACACCCTTAATCTGTGTGCTCAGGGTGCCGCTAATCCCCGTGTCCTTACCGTTGTCATCGCTGTACCGGTAACTCCCGGTCGTGGATGCGGGGTAATAGCTCCGTTGCCAGCCGGACACCGACAGACTGAACAGTCCACCCACCGGCTGACTGACACCGGCATTCCATTCATCCTTCGTCCGGCGACCATGATTTGACTGCGACCACAACTCTGTCGGGTCAAAGGAGGACATGTCCTCATATTCCTCACTCTGCCGTGACCAGCTCACCCGCAGTCCGGTGTTCGTCATCTCCAGTTGTTTACTCCAGGATAACTGCACCTTATTTCCGCTACGGCTGCCGTCACGGTATTTTGCCGTGGCATAAGCCCCGTCAGCAGACACCGCCCCCAGGTAACCCAGCCCCAGAACAGCCCCGGCGCTGATACCCTGCCAGTCCTGGTTAAACACACCACCAGTGCGCAGCGTCAGTCCGTCCAGACCGTAACCGTATGACGCCGCAAACACGCCGCCTTTCAGGTCACTGTCATCGTCAGGCAAACCGGCTGCCACACTGAACTCGTGTTGCCCCGGGCTTAACTGCCCGGCCATCACCGACAACGGGAAGTTCTGTACCTGCTCGCGCCCGTCTTCACCGGTGATTTTCATGGTCACATCACCACTGGTGTACAGCGGCACATCCGTGATGGAGAACGGACCCGCCGGCACCATCTCCGAATGCAGCAACCGCCCGTTCTGTGTCAGCGTCACCCTCGACGGCCCGTTCGCAATGCCGCTGAACACCGGGGTATACCCCAGATTGCCCGGCTTCATGCTGTTGTTCCGGCTCAGCGACACGCCGTACGTTCCCGTACTGCCCAGCAGACTGTCCCCGGTGGATGTTTTCCCGACCGCCAGGTCCGCACTCAGTGCGCGGATGGCCCGGGTGGCTGTAAACATGTTTATCGTGGTGGAGTTATCCCCGCTGTCACCACCGCTGGCCGTGGCTGAAGAACTCACCACCCAGCGCCCGATATTGGCTTTCAGGTCCGCTGAGCCAAAGGCCGAGGTGTTATTACGGCCGGTGTTGGCGTTCGCGTTATAGTTCACGCGAAATGCACTGGTCCCGTAATCCCAGTCCACATTCTCCGGCATCTTCACCAGTCCCTTCTGGGGAATGGACAGCGCCAGACTCTGGGTGGAAACATCAAAATCCACCTTCACTGACGGGGCTTTTGTCAGCACATAGCACTGTCGTGTGGCGTCATACCCCTCACGAAAGTAATCCGCACTGACGTAAATCCCGGCCTTCGTCAGCCATGCCTCTGTCAGACACAGTTCATTACTGTCCTGTGGTGTCACATCCAGTATCTGTTTCCCGGCCTCCTTCCCGTTCAGGGACAGGTCAACCAGATAACGCCCCGGCGCATAGCTGCCGTTCAGGGCTGCCCAGACTTCCGGATTAACCCCGGCACCACCCTGGATAAAGGACATATCCAGTTTTTCACCTGCAACACCTGTGGCGCTGGCGAAAGCAGCTGATACGGCAAGCGCAAGTGTGGCCCGACGGAAAAATACGGACGAAACCTGTTTTGTGATTGTTTTTACTTCTGCACGCACAATCTTTACTCTGTTACTGATACGTGACCACAAAGGTCAGCGCCCCCGTGTATTCCCCCGCCTTCACGTCAGCCGGAAACACTGGCTGCGCACGAAAACGGAACTGTCCCTTAGCAGCAAACTCCACCGGGTAATTCACCGAATGACTGTCCTGAGTCAGACGTCCGCGATAATCAGCCTGAACATCCACTGCCCGCACATCCACGCGAATACCATCACCGGCACCGCGGGTGACCACGCCTCCCGCGTCCAGTTGGCCCGGGTTACCAAAATCCAGGGTGGCGACCTGCCCGGCCTTAAAGGCTGAGCAGCCCTGAACCGAGGCGCCGGACTCATACAGACGCACCGTGAAGTCACGCGGCGGTACAGACGCCCCCGTGGACTTGCGGTAAGTCCCGAATGTCAGCCGGCCACTGTTGCCGGTGCTGTCCGCATCCACCACCACATGACAGGCTGAGGCCACCACGTCAGCACTGAATACGGTTTTCTGAACAGCGGCGTGAGAAACCCCGCCCCCTGCCAGAAGCAGAAGTACTGAAAGCGATAAATTTTTCATGCAACTGTTATCCCGTATATGGAATACTGGCTTCTGATATATAAAAAGGAACCAGCCTGTTTACCGTCAGATGAGTACGTTGAAAACGTCCGAGAGCACCAGAAAAATACCCCTGAGAAACCTCATGTCGTTCACAGGCCTCCTTCCGGGTATAACCCAGAACCAGAAAATCCCTCAGTGCATTAATAACTTTTTCACTGTGAACCGGAGATATTTCAGCTAATAACCAGAACTGGCTCTCTGACATTTTTCCGGGCGACAGTCCTTCCCCTCGCCCTTTAGTCAGATATAAATAACCATCTTCCATTTCCTGTTTATTCCGACAATACATAAAAAAATAAAATATTATTAAGAAGGCTTGCGAATATGCATATTCGCCCTCTTACCACTTTATTTAACCATGCCAATAATAACATGGAGATTTATGCTAAAAAACACGCTTTTTGCGATCTTTACACTAAAAAAATGCACAAATCACAAAATAAAAAACCAGAGAACAATAAAAACACAAAATAAAAAACCAAATACACACAAAAAAGCAGAGAAAAAGATCATTTTTCTAAAAAAAAACAACATTGGATCACAAAATGATATTTTTACGTATCTTTATATTTTTAGCTATCAATCACTCACACCAGATCACACGAGTTCACATTAAATATGAATTTCAATAAACAAAAAATATTAAACACAGAAACTAAATATGGGTGTAATAAACATAAGTGGTAACACATAAAACTTATTATGATAAACTACCGGGACAAATGTTGCGCAAATGTTATCGAGCGAGTGCATTAGAATTAATTTATTTCCATATGCAATAACCAAAGGCTGCATACTATATAAATACATCAATGAAATATTATCTTTATATAGCAAAACCACAGATAGTGAAGCATATTTCTGGCTAAATCATTATCAAACCAAGTATTGCCTGATGGTTCTAGAGAAGTAGAAGGAGGGAGCATTTCTGTCACGCTAGCGAACAGCGTCATATTACCTTTGCTATTGTCAGCGCCAATGATATAAGACGGTAATGGGGATGCGGACGATCTCATGGACTGCTTTATTATGCCAGTCCACATTGTTGGCGGTACATTTCGGGGCTGACGAGCCTGTACATAGATCTGTGTAATTGCCTGATTTTGATATGTTCAATCCAGCATCAAATGAAGGTTAATTTATGAACGAAAAAACAGTTACAGGCTCTGGCTAACGAACTGGCCAAAAACCTCAACCCCCCTGAAGACCTCAGTCAGTTTGATCGGCTGCTGAAAAGCTCAGCGTTGAAGCCGCTCTCAATGCAGAAATGACACACCATCTTGGGTATGAGAAAAATCAGTCCAGACCGGAAACTAACTCCCGCAACGGTTACTCCACAAAGACCGTTATCACAGTCGACGGTCCACTCCGCGCGATCGTGACGGTACCTTCGAACCACAACTGGTAAAGAAAAATCAGCCCCGTATTGCCGGGATGGATAACCAGCTCCTCTCGTTGTATGCCAAAGGGATGACCACCCGTGAGATAGCTGCTGCGTTCAAAGAGCTGTATGACACAGATATTTCACCGGCACTGATATCAAAGGTCACCGATGCCGTGATGGAGCAGGTTGTAGAATGGCAAAACCGACCACTGGATGCTGTTTACCCCATTGTTTATCTTGACTGTATCGTCCTGAAAGTTCGGCAGGACAGTCGCGTCATCAACAAATCGGTGTTCCTGGCACTGGGCATCAATATCGAAGGTCAGAAAGAACTGCCAGGTATGTGGCTGGCCGAAAATGAAGGGGCGAAATTCTGGCTCAATGTGCTGACTGAACTGAAAAACCGCGGTCTGAACGATATCCTCATCGCCTGTGTGGATGGCCTGAAAGGCTTCCCGGATGCCATCAACACGGTATATCCGGAGGTCCGCATCCAGTGATGCATCGTGCATATGGTGCGCAACAGCCTGCGCTTCGTGTCATGGAAGGAATACAAAGCCGTCACTCGCGACCTGAAAGCGATTTATCAGGCACCCACGGAAGAGGCAGGCCAGCAGGCACTGAAGGCGTTCGCTGCGACCCGGGACAGTCGCTATCCTCAGATAAGCCGAAGCTGGCAGGCTAACTGGCCTAATATTGCCACGTTCTCCGCTTATCCGATGGACATCCGCAAAGTGCACTATACGACGAATGCCATCGAGTCGCTAAACAGCGTGATCCGCCATGCGATCAAAAAGCGTAAAGTGTTCCCGACAAACGAGTCAGTAAAAAAAGTGGTGTGGCTGGCAATCCAGGCCGCGTCACAGAAATGGACAATGCCGTTAAGGGACTGGCGAATGGCAATGAGCCGCTTTATTATCGAGTTCGGTGACCGCCTGGACGGTCACTTCTGAGAAAAGGCATTTACACAGAATCCTAAACAGGCTC
>NZ_PTSB01000053.1:0-7898 GCF_002965125.1 Escherichia sp. MOD1-EC6162 | reverse complement strand
GGTTTGCCGTCTTCACCTTGCCGCCGTTCGTCAGTTCGTCACGGTTCGCTTCACACCATCCCTGAACGCCTTTTGAAAGGGTTTCGATACTGGTTTTAAGGGGCGCAATCTGTGAGGCGTATTTCTCAGTAATTTCAGCGATAGCGTCATTCATTTCCGTTTCAAGTCGTGCTGCTTCGCGTTGCAGGTCCCCAATCCGGCGGATATCACATACCACGGCATCGCGGGATTGTGGGACATAAGTCGCTGCGGCACTTTTAATACGCTTTGCTGATTTAGCCATAAATAAAGCTCCTGTTAATTAATATTCGCTGTATACAATGCTGGATACAGCACGATTGCTTAATTCCATCTTTTGGGCAATGACATGAATAGCCAGCCCTTCTTTATAAAGTTCACGACACAAATATTTGTCGTGCTCACTTATTCGGTAAACACACAACGATATTCCGTGCCTTCTGGCATGTGCCCGGAGAGCGGTTGTGGCAACTTTCAGTTTTTTCGCCATTTCCTCGACGGTCATTTTCCAGACACTGGCTTCGATAAATTCCCGGTCTTCGCGTGACCAGCGTTTACGCTTACACATCATTCCGGTCACCACTCAGTACAACAGGGGTTCACGCAGTGATGCCGGAATATGCCGCAGCGATAACTGAACCGCTTTCAGGGCAAGGGAAGAATACGTCCCCTGCGTCCAGCCTTTCGCCATTTGCCGGTAATCGCGCCAGATGTTCTGCCACTGCTCCCGTGCGTCCGGGTCTGACGCGCTGATGTATCCGCGGTCCATGACGTATTCCCATAAATCCTCGTTAAACGCACCGCCAAACGTGATGGCATTAGAGATGTTTTCGCCACAATAACGCGCACAAATGCTGTAATGGTCAAATGTAATCAGATAAGTAGTTTCACCATGCTCATAAACTTTGCGGGTGAAAATAAATTCGCGTAATTCTCCTGGATTGTTATTACGCATTTTTATTCGAATTAATGCCTGAATTTCGTTTCTGATTTTGGTGTTCATTGTCAGCGTTCCTTTCAGTGACGTGTTCCTTCAACTGTCGCTTCTGTGACACTGCCACCCGAAATGACGCCATCATTTTTCAGTATTTCAATGGCCTCATGGGCTGACTCGCGAACGATATCCCGGCTTTTTTCCAGAACCAGTAACGCTATCGCACCAGCAAGCGTGTACTCATCACCATCCAGTTCTGCGCTGTGGTCCACGTTAACATTGGTGCGTAAATGCTGCCCTTTAACTTCAGATGTCACATTTTTGATTTCGATAATGACTTTTGCCATTTTGTTTCTCCTTATTGATTCTGAATAATTGCGCTGACCTTTACCTTCGCGCCTTCTACCTGCTTAAAGAAAACCGCGCTGCACCACGGACAACATGTCAGGGAATCCCGAATTTCCTTTTCGGGTGAGCATTGCGTCATAATCTGTTCACCACATCCGGGGCATTTATATGTCGTCAGCGGCACCCCGTGGCACTGACAGTGTTTAACCCATTCAATATATTTTTCAGCTTTAATACACATCGTTATCTCCAGATAATCTGGCAACCATTAAGACGGGCCGTCCATACAGAACGGGCCACCCCGGACTTATGCTCCATAATTCTGACCGCGCTTTTTACCAGTTCCACCGGTGGGTAAGTGATTTCAAGAATCGGACGCGCCACGCCGAGATATGATTCATTTACATGACTCCCGCGCGCCTGTAACCAGTTCTGCGCATCCGTTGCCATTTTTATATTTCGGGCCATCATAATTTCTTCTCCTTCTTAATTACGCAGCAGCGTTGAAATATCAACGTCCAGGTCTAATTCACGGAAAGCCTGACGCAGATAATCTTCATTAACACGTTCACCTTTACCGTGGGCGGTCATGGCCGCAAGGCGCAGCGAGTGGTTCAGGATGCGAAGCGCACCTGGTTTTTGAGCAATCTGCTGTAATAATTCCCGCTCGTTTTCGCCGGTAATTTGCCAGGCATCCGCAATGGCTTTTACATCGTCAATTTTGGTTTTATTAATTGCCGTCCGCTTTGCAATACGGGAAAACAGGCGGGCAAATTCAACCGTTCTGTTACCACCGGTCATGTTTGAATAAACACGGTGATTCCCCATCAGAACAAGACCAATACGGGCGGATTCCTGTAACAGGCGGAGTTCTTCCAGAACCTCAGCGCCAAGATGATCAGCTTCGTCGATAATGACCAGCCCCTGCGTACCTTCAAGGCGGCGTCGCAAAGCGCGGGAGAGTGGCCCCTTACGGCGCGGTGCGTCATTCATTCCCAGTTCATAAGCCAGTTCAGTCAGGCATTCCAGAACACTGGCACAGGATGGGGTAATGGTGATCATCCAGACATTGTTATTGGTGCGACGAAATTCGCGGGCTGCTTCAGTTTTTCCCACACCTGGATTACCGCAGATAACAGAAATACTTTCAGTCAGGCTGGCAAAGCGCATACTCGTCCAGATTTGACGTGCTGTTCTGGTTTCCACAAAACGAGGGGGTTCTGGCAGTTCTGCGGCGCGGTGATAGTTCTCCAGCCAGCGTTCCAGCGTCTGCGCAACACGCTCATTATCGCCGTTGTACTTGTTATTCACGAACGCGCTTAACGTTCCTGCGGCAACTCCAGATTCGCGGGCGATTTGCGCATAAGTTGTTTTTTCGCTTTCTACAAGCGTGCGCAGTCCTGCGCGAATATCAGAAATATTCATCTGAATAACCTCGTAATTAAATTTTGTTTAAACGTTAATTAAATGGCTTTTTTACGTCTGTTCTGTTCCAGAATATCCAGCGAGTGATTCAGATATTCATCACGATCAGTTTCATATTCATCATCGGGTTCCTGGTATTTCACCTGCACCGTGTTACCGGAAGGCCGGAAAATACCAACAACCCTTGATTCTGGCGCTGCTGGTTCGGCTATCTGCGGCAGCAGTTCAGCAACTTCCAGCGCGTCCATTTGCTTCTGCGCCTTAATGGCTGCTTTAGTTGCAGATTTCAGTTGTTTCTGGCGTCGACGATACTCACGGCCTGCCGCAGCATCATTAAATGCAACTGGTGCCAGACATTCCGCTTCACAGATAAACCGACCGTCCAGGGTGTAGCAATAAACCGTGCTGTGTAGCTGCTGTGGATCAAACCTGACCACAACTTTTTTCACTCCGGCATTCATTAACGCCATGTTGTAATAAACGTTTTTCGCGCCTTTAAGGGAGCCGCCAACTTTAAGCGTAAACTCGCCTTTGCGTGAAACGTTCACCGCCTCGGCAGGCAGTAACAGCATCCGTTTTTGTTCTTCGGTTGGCTTACGCACAATCGTTCTGGCGTATTCACGCTCGAAAACATCATCAAACGAGAGTTTGCCCCCGCACATTTCTGTTTCACGGCCTGTTCTGGCATTGAACATCGCCACACCTTCGGCAAGGGTTTTCAGAAACAGCTCTGCATCAACAGCGCGGTCGCCATAGTTATCAGGTTTTGCCTGCGGATTTGGCCCCGTATATGCGCCAGCCAGTGCCGGATGCTTATCAACGTATTCCTCAAGCCCACCAACACCGAAAGCACGTTCAACAGGTTTTGCCTGGCCCCAGCCTTTACCGGCAACAACGCTTGTCCAGTGCATTTTCGCCCCCATCAGTAAAAACAGTCCTTTTGGATCGTCCTCTTTTACCTTAAAGCGGTAGCGATTGGGCGCGCCTCCCGTCAGCCATTTATTCGCAGCACCACGGGTGTTATCAATGGTGATGTGAAAATCCTCCGGGATACCGTAGCGAGTCACAACATCCATGAACGAGAGGCGAATTGAATCAATGTTCTCGCTCACATCGCAGCGCCAGCCCAGAATTTTTCGGGTTTTCACATCCTGCCAGAACCATGTTTTCGGACGGATCACATCACCGTTAAACCAGCGTACAAAGACGTTATGCAGATAACCGTCGCCGTTGATCCACTGCATGGCGTCCAGGTGTTCCACAGTTCGCTGCTGTGCCGGTATCAGATGCATCAGTGCATGTTCACCTTCACGACAGGCAACAACCATTGCCTCGTCCAGTTGCTGAATCCGGCGAAAGGCCGTGGCACGGGAGGGAATACTCCAGCCATGCTCGCGGGCTGCCAGTTCCAGACGCTCATAACATTTGCGGAAGGCGGGCTTTTCCGGTCGCAGATAATCTGCAATCAGAAACTGCCAGGCATCCTCGTCAAATTCACTTTTGTGAACGTTGCGACGGGATGCACCACGTCCATCAACAAGCGCAGCCGCCCAGTCAGGCTTCGCAAACTTCTGTACCTGGTAATACTTGTCACGCAAAGTGGATGCACTGACCTGGTAATGCCCTGCAACGGTCGCAAAAGCCGTTTTTGTTGAAATACCCTGGTTCAGCATTTCGTCTGCGGCCTGAACTGCAGGCAACCATTTTTCAGCAAGTCTGCGCTGGGAATCGCTGGCGTTATCCCATTTGCTCCACAGCACCTCACGATCATAATCGTGGGCTTCCAGCGTGGGGCGGGCGATTTCAAAACGGCCCAGGCTTGTTTCAATCTCTCCTTGCCTAAGCAATAAAGCCGCTTTCGCTTCAACAGGTAAAGAGTTAGCATTGTATTCAATTGCCTTACCTCCTTTGACACCTGCCCTAGTGCGGTTTTGCCATCCTTGCTTCTTAGCGACATAAATCACACCAGCTGATGTTTTCGGCAAGCCTGGAAGATTCGCACACTCTTTCGGTGACACCCAAAGTTCCATATTATTCACCTGCTTGATATCGGCTAGGCCAGATGACTTCTGGTTTAGTTTCAAGGGCGTTAGCAATAATCTGTTCGCCCTTTGGCCAGTGCCGCTCTAGCGCATTAGCTAATGTCGTTGGCGCATAACCAAATTGCCGAGAAAGAGCTGATAAAGAGAGCTTTCTTTTCTTAAGTCCCGCAATCACATCAGCACGATGCCAATCACGGACCTTTTCGCTGGAACACATTTAAAAACCCTCCTAAGTTTTGTAATCTATAAAGTTAGCAATTTAACTAAGTGTAAAAACTTAGTTTACTTGCCAAAAAGATAAATACTGAAAAGCTTTTTGTAAAGCTGCTTTTTGGTATTGTTAGGTGTGTTTTGCATAATTAATTGAAAAATAAGGATTTAAATTTTGAAAAGTGACTTTATAGAAAATGGTGATACTAAAAAGTCGATCTGGTGTACGCCGCAAGAAATTATGGCTGCTGATGGTATGCCAGGATCTGTTGCTGGTGTTCACTATCGGGCAAATGTTCAAGGCTGGATAAAGCGAAAAAAGGAAGGTGTGAAGGGGGGGAAAGCAGTTGAATACGATGTGATGTCTATGCCCACCAAAGAACGAGAGCAAGTTATTGCACACCTAGGTCTGTCTATTCCTGGCACTGCTGCTCAAGCTAATGAGCAGCAGGATTCTTCGGAGCTGATAAACAAATTAACTACAACCTTAATCAATATGATCGAAGAACTGGAACCAGATGAAGCACGTAAGGCACTGAAACTCTTAAGCAAAGGTGGACTATTGGCGTTAATGCCTCTTGTGTTTAATGAACAGAAACTTTACAGCTTTATAGGATTTTCACAGCAAAGTATCCAGACGTTGATGATGCTAGATGCATTACCTGAAGAGAAACGCAAAGAGATTTTGTCAAAGTATGGGATTAATGAACAGGAGAGTCTTGTAGCTCCTTTGCAGGATCCACAAGATGTAAAAAAAGCCGTATAACAACCAGGAACCTAGCTAAAACACACACTTCCCCTCAAGTAACCTAGAGGGTAAGATACTGAAACAACAAAAGCTGTTTTTGATATACGTCATTCGCCAGAAGCCTGGTTGTTATCGGGTTTGAAGCGTTTTTGAAGCTGCAATTGAAATAATGCGTGAAGCAATTGCTTTTCGTATGTTTAATGAAACAAAAGCCATTTCTAACAAATTTTCGCGTTTCAATGCTTAACGGCTAAAATCTGTTCTACAGGCTTGCAAGCCCCACCAAATCTAATCCCGTCAAATCCCGAATAATCCAATATCCTCCCGGTTTTTTTCGTACTTCTCGTGAATCAATACAGTGGCAGGGAATAACGTTCCTCGTTTTGAAAAATATGGTTTGCTGATAGAGAATCAGCGAACAAACATGTTCGTAAATAGTTTTAATCCTGATGCGTGGAATAAAAGCGGTGGTATATCTGTAACATCATCAACAGATGAATTTGAGTTTAAATATGGACGTTTCACGGTAGGAAGCGATATAGCAGGAACGACAACAGGGAGAAATATATGCACAGTTGCTGGTAATAAAGGCATAGATGTGACTGGCGATGATCAGTACAGTAAAGGTCCGTATGTTACCGCGTCGTTCAGGGTAAGAAGTGATCTCAATGTTCGCGCACGTATCCGTTTTGAACGGTATAACTCGGAAGGATACACTTTTCTTTGTGACGCCTATTTGTCATTACAGACTCATGAACTACAAATTACGGGTGGTAATGCCCAGCTATTAACAGCAAACTTTGAAATCGACCCTGGTAGTGGGTGGATATATTTTCAGGCAACACTGAAATGTCTGCCAGAATGGGGAATGGTTGGTACGCAGCTGCAAATTGCAGCCGACAGAGCTGTGGGGTCTTTTGCAACAGGTGACTGGATAGAAGTAACCACCCCGCAATTCGAGTACGGTGCTTGTGCAACTTCCTTCATCATAACGACAACAGAGCCAGCGACTCGTGCATCAGATTTATGTAAATTTCCGCTGATGAAAAATATGTATACCATGCCTTTTACGTTCATGGTGGAAGTCCATAAAAACTGGTTTATTTCTCATAATGCTGCACCGCGTGTCATTGATTCAGAAAATCACCAGTCCGGAGGTCCATTTATTATGGGGTTTGGTTCTTCTGGAACTATCAGTCAGGACGGTTATTCGTATTGCGATATAGGCGGGGCTAACCGACGTGTATATGAGTCATGCGGAGTAAGAGATCTCGTTATGGGATTCAGGGTTAAGGCTGACGGCATGACATGCTCATTTGCAAATAAGCATATAAGCACAGAAACAAAAACAGTATGGAAATATATTCGTGAAGCTGCCGTGATTCGTATCGGGGGGCAAGCGACGACAGGATTACGACACCTTAATGGTCATATAAAAAATCTCCGTTTCTGGAACAGAGCATTGTCAGATACGCAGCTTAAGGAATACGTATAATGCGGGATATAACATTACGGTTCGATAACAGAGAACAGTTTAACGCAATTTTATATGACAGTGGCCTGTTCAGTCTTGAAGAAGAAAACGGGGTTCTTGTTGATGTTATTGGCTGCATTATCGATTACGAGGAGCCAGAAAACGAAAGATGTACAGGCATTGATCGCGGTGGTTTTTTCGTAAACATGAGGATTGTTGATAGCAGTAAAAACATATCTTCTTTAATGCCTTTCATTACGACAGATCAGCATGTAAGGACATGGGCTTAATGGAGTAAGACAATGGTTACAAAAACAGTAATTCCTGATGACATCAAAACGCTAAAATTCGATGTTAGTAAACTAAAAACTGATCAAGGAAGCTACGTAACAAAATCATATGTAGACAGCAAAAATGAAACCGTTAATGACTGGTCTGCTGCATGGTATCAGCAGGTATTGCCAACTAGCGGGGCTATATTTGGGCGAAAACTTCGCTCAACTCACAGGACGGCAGGTGTTGAGGATGCGTATTGCGAACTATACCTTAAAAAATGGATAGACAGCCCAGGGAACGCAATGGCGCGCCTTAACCTGAACGATAACGGGACAAACATTTGCTGGGACTTTACCAACCTTTATGGCGGTACGATGATTTTTCCCGGTGACAGCGGATACCTCAAAATGGGTAACTGCCTTA
>NZ_PTSB01000052.1:0-10663 GCF_002965125.1 Escherichia sp. MOD1-EC6162 | reverse complement strand
ATATAAATCCCATGACAGAGACAGAATCAGCGATTCTGGCGCACGCCCGGCGATGTGCGCCAGCGGAGTCGTGCGGCTTCGTGGTGAGAACGCCGGAGGGGGAAAGATATTTTCCCTGCGTGAATATTTCCGGTGAGCCGGAGGATTATTTCCGGATGTCGCCGGAGGACTGGCTGCAGGCAGAAATGCAGGGTGAGATTGTGGCGCTGGTCCACAGTCATCCCGGTGGTCTGCCCTGGCTGAGTGAGGCCGACCGGCGGCTGCAGGTGCAGAGTGATTTGCCGTGGTGGCTGGTCTGCCGGGGGGCGATTCATAAGTTCCGCTGTGTGCCGCATCTCACCGGGCGGCGCTTTGAGCACGGGGTGACGGACTGTTACACGCTGTTCCGGGACGCTTACCATCTGGCGGGAATTGAGATGCCGGATTTTCATCGCGGGGATGACTGGTGGCGTAACGGCCAGAATCTCTATCTTGACAATATGGAGGCGACTGGTTTTTACCGTGCCGCACTGACAGAGGCGCAGCCGGGCGATGTGCTGCTGTGCTGCTTTGGTTCATCGGTGCCGAATCATGCCGCCATTTACTGCGGCGACGGCGAGCTGCTGCACCATATTCCTGAACAACTGAGCAAACGAGAGAGGTATACCGACAAATGGCAGCGACGCACACACTCCCTCTGGCGTCACCGGGCATGGCACGCATCTGCCTTTACGGGGATTTGCAACGATTTGGCCACCGCATCGACCTTCGTGTGAAAACGGGAGCCGAAGCTATCCGGGCGCTGGCCACGCAGCTCCCGGCGTTTCGTCAGAAACTGAATGAGGGCTGGTATCAGGTGCGCATTGCCGGGCGTGATGCAGGCGAAAACGAATTATCTGCCCGTCTTAATGAGCCGCTGGCAAATGGTGCCGTGATCCACATCGTACCGCGTCTGGCGGGTGCCAAAAGTGGCGGTGTTTTTCAGGCAGTGCTGGGGGCTGCGCTGATTGCGGTGGCATGGTGGAACCCTGTGGGCTGGCTGGGTGTCGCGGCTGTATCGGGTATGTATGCGGTAGGGGCCAGTATGATCCTGGGCGGTGTGGCGCAGATGCTGGCACCGAAAGCCAGAACTCCCCGCACACAGACAACGGATAACGGCAAACAGAACACGTATTTCTCCTCACTGGATAACATGGTTGCCCAG
The DNA here is from genome assembly GCF_002965125.1 of Escherichia sp. MOD1-EC6162. NCBI lineage: Bacteria > Pseudomonadati > Pseudomonadota > Gammaproteobacteria > Enterobacterales > Enterobacteriaceae > Escherichia > Escherichia sp. MOD1-EC6162. The sequence continues at coordinate 9,480 of NZ_PTSB01000052.1, read as the reverse complement.
GGGAATGTTCTGCCCGTTCTGTACGGTGAAATGCGCGTGGGGTCACGCGTGGTATCTCAGGAGATCAGCACGGCAGACGAAGGGGATGGTGGTCAGGTTGTGGTGATTGGTCGATGATGCAAAATATTTTATGTGAAACCGCCTCCGGGCGGTTTTGTCGTTTATGGAGCATGACGAATGGGTAAAGGCAGCAGTAAGGGGCATACCCCGCGCGAAGCGAAGGACAACCTGAAATCCACGCAGTTGCTGAGTGTGATCGATGCCATCAGCGAAGGGCCGATTGAAGGTCCGGGGGATGGATTAAAAAGCGTGTTGCTGAACAGTACACCGGTGCTGGACAGTGAGGGGAATACCAACATCTCCGGTGTCACGGTGGTGTTCCGGGCAGGTGAGCAGGAGCAGACACCGCCGGAGGGATTTGAATCATCAGGTTCCGAGACGGTACTGGGTACGGAAGTGAAATACGACACGCCGATCACCCGGACCATCACGTCGGCAAACATCGACCGTCTGCGTTTTACCTTCGGTGTGCAGGCACTGGTGGAAACCACCTCAAAGGGGGACAGGAATCCATCGGAAGTCCGCCTGCTGGTTCAGATACAACGTAACGGTGGCTGGGTGACGGAAAAAGACATCACCATTAAGGGCAAAACCACCTCGCAGTATCTGGCCTCGGTGGTGGTGGGTAACCTGCCGCCGCGCCCGTTTAATATCCGGATGCGCAGGATGACGCCGGACAGCACCACAGACCAGCTGCAGAACAAAACGCTCTGGTCGTCATACACCGAAATCATCGATGTGAAACAGTGCTACCCGAACACGGCACTGGTCGGCGTGCAGGTGGATTCGGAGCAGTTCGGCAGCCAGCAGGTGAGCCGTAATTATCATCTGCGCGGGCGCATTCTGCAGGTGCCGTCGAACTATAACCCGCAGACGCGACAATACAGCGGTATCTGGGACGGAACGTTTAAACCGGCATACAGCAACAACATGGCCTGGTGTCTGTGGGATATGCTGACCCATCCGCGCTACGGCATGGGGAAACGTCTTGGTGCAGCGGATGTGGATAAATGGGCGCTGTATGTCATCGGCCAGAATTGCGACCAGTCGGTGCCGGATGGCTTTGGTGGCACGGAGCCGCGCATCACCTGTAACGCTTACCTGACCACGCAGCGTAAGGCGTGGGATGTTCTCAGCGATTTCTGCTCGGCGATGCGCTGTATGCCGGTATGGAACGGGCAGACGCTGACGTTCGTGCAGGACCGACCGTCGGATAAGGTGTGGACCTATAACCGCAGTAATGTGGTGATGCCGGATGATGGCGCGCCGTTCCGCTACAGCTTCAGCGCCCTGAAGGACCGCCATAATGCCGTTGAGGTGAACTGGATTGACCCGAATAACGGCTGGGAGACGGCGACAGAGCTTGTTGAAGATACGCAGGCCATTGCCCGTTACGGTCGTAATGTCACGAAGATGGATGCCTTTGGCTGTACCAGCCGGGGGCAGGCACACCGCGCCGGGCTGTGGCTGATTAAAACGGAACTGCTGGAGACGCAGACCGTGGATTTCAGCGTGGGCGCAGAAGGGCTTCGCCATGTGCCGGGCGATGTTATTGAAATCTGCGATGATGACTATGCCGGTATCAGCACCGGTGGTCGCGTGCTGGCGGTGAACAGCCAGACCCGGACGCTGACGCTCGACCGTGAAATCACGCTGCCATCCTCCGGTACCACGCTGATAAGCCTGGTTGACGGAAGTGGTAATCCGGTCAGCGTGGAGGTTCAGTCCGTCACCGACGGCGTGAAGGTGAAAGTGAGTCGTGTTCCTGACGGCGTTGCAGAATACAGCGTGTGGGGGCTGAAGCTGCCGACGCTGCGCCAGCGCCTGTTCCGCTGCGTGAGTATCCGTGAGAACGATGACGGCACGTATGCCATCACTGCCGTGCAGCATGTACCGGAGAAAGAAGCCATCGTGGATAACGGGGCGCACTTTGACGGCGACCAGAGCGGAACGGTGAACGGTGTCACGCCGCCCGCGGTGCAGCACCTGACCGCAGAAGTCAATGCAGACAGCGGGGAATATCAGGTGCTGGCGCGATGGGACACACCGAAGGTGGTGAAGGGCGTGAGCTTCCTGCTCCGTCTGACCGTAACAGCGGACGACGGCAGTGAGCGGCTGGTCAGCACGGCCCGGACGACGGAAACAACATACCGCTTCAGGCAGCTGGCGCTGGGGAACTACAGGCTGACAGTCCGGGCAGTAAATGCCTGGGGGCAGCAGGGAGACCCGGCGTCGGTATCGTTCCGGATTGCCGCACCGGCAGCGCCGTCACAGATTGAGCTGACTCCGGGCTATTTTCAGATAACCGCCACGCCGCATCTTGCGGTTTATGACCCGACGGTACAGTTTGAGTTCTGGTTCTCGGAAAAGCGGATTGCGGATATCAGGCAGGTTGAAACCACAGCACGCTATCTTGGCACGGCGCTGTACTGGATAGCCGCCAGTATCAATATCAAACCGGGCCATGATTATTATTTTTACATCCGCAGTGTGAACACCGTTGGCAAATCGGCATTTGTGGAGGCTGTTGGCCAGCCGAGTGATGATGCATCCGGCTATCTGAATTTTTTCAAAGGAGAGATAGGGAAAACCCATCTGGCTCAGGAGTTGTGGACGCAGATTGATAACGGTCAGCTTGCGCCTGACCTGGCTGAAATCAGGACGTCCATTACGGGTGTCAGCAATGAAATCACGCAGACCGTCAATAAGAAACTGGAAGACCAGAGTGCAGCGATCCAGCAGATACAGAAGGTTCAGGTTGATACAAATAATAACCTGAACAGCATGTGGGCTGTGAAGCTGCAGCAGATGCAGGACGGACGCCTTTATATCGCGGGTATTGGTGCCGGTATTGAGAATACTCCTGACGGTATGCAGAGTCAGGTGCTGCTGGCGGCGGACAGGATTGCGATGATTAATCCTGCGAATGGCAACACAAAGCCGATGTTTGTTGGTCAGGGCGATCAGATATTCATGAACGACGTGTTCCTGAAGCGTCTGACGGCCCCGACCATCACCAGCGGCGGTAATCCTCCTGCATTTTCCCTGACGCCGGACGGGCGGCTGACGGCGAAAAATGCCGATATCAGCGGTAACGTGAATGCGAACTCCGGGACGCTCAACAACGTCACGATTAACGAGAACTGTCGGGTTCTGGGAAAACTGTCCGCGAACCAGATTGAAGGCGATCTCGTTAAAACAGTGGGCAAAGCTTTCCCCCGTGACTCCCGAGCACCGGAGCGGTGGCCATCAGGGACCATTACCGTCAGGGTTTATGACGATCAGCCGTTTGACCGGCAAATTGTTATTCCGGCGGTGGCATTCAGTGGCGCTAAGCATGAGAGAGAGCATACTGATATTTACTCCTCATGCCGTCTGATAGTGCGGAAAAACGGTGCTGAAATTTATAACCGTACCGCGCTGGATAATACGCTGATTTACAGTGGCGTTATTGATATGCCTGCCGGTCACGGTCACATGACACTGGAGTTTTCGGTGTCAGCATGGCTGGTAAATAACTGGTATCCCACAGCAAGTATCAGCGATTTGCTGGTTGTGGTGATGAAGAAAGCCACCGCAGGCATCAGTATCAGCTGAATTTTATAACCCCAATACGGGCGTCAGAAATGACGCCTTTTTTATTGCAGAAAAGCGAGAGGTAATTATGCGTAAATTATGTGCTGTTATTCTGTCCGCAGTAGTCTGGCTGGTTGCCGCTGGTACGCCAGCGAGCGCAGCAGAGCATCAGTCCACACTAAGCGCCGGGTATCTTCAGACCCATACTGATATGCCAGGCAGTGATGACCTGAAGGGCATTAACGTGAAATACCGTTATGAATTTACGGACACGCTGGGGCTGGTGACGTCATTCAGTTATGCCAATGCCAAAGATGAGCAAAAAACCCATTACAGCGATACCCGCTGGCATGAAGATTCCGTGCGTAACCGCTGGTTCAGCGTGATGGCGGGGCCGTCTGTGCGCGTGAATGAATGGTTCAGCGCGTATGCGATGGCGGGTGTGGCTTACAGCCGTGTGTCGACTTTCTCCGGGGATTATCTTCGCGTAACTGACAACAAGGGGAAAACGCACGATGTGCTGACCGGAAGTGATGACGGTCGCCACAGCAACACGTCTCTGGCGTGGGGAGCTGGCGTGCAGTTTAACCCGACCGAATCCGTGGCCATTGATATTGCTTATGAAGGCTCCGGCAGTGGCGACTGGCGCACTGACGGTTTCATCGTGGGTGTCGGTTATAAGTTCTGATTAGCCAGGTAACACAGTGTTATGACAGCCCGCCGGTTCAGGCGGGCTTTTTTGTGGGGTGAATATGGCAGTAAAGATTTCAGGTGTACTGAAAGACGGCACAGGAAAACCGGTACAGAACTGCACAATCCAGCTGAAAGCAAAACGTAACAGCACCACGGTACTGGTGAACACGGTGGCCTCTGAAAATCCGGATGAAGCCGGGCGTTACAGCATGGATGTTGAGTATGGCCAGTACAGCGTCATCCTGCTGGTTGAAGGTTTTCCGCCTTCACATGCCGGGACCATTACCGTCTATGAAGGTTCCAGACCAGGTACGCTGAATGATTTTCTCGGTGCCATGACGGAAGATGATGTCATGCCGGAGGCATTGCGTCGTTTTGAGGAAATGGTGGAAGAAGCGGCACGCAACGCTGAAGCCGCCTCTCAGAGCGCAGCGGCGGCAAAGAAATCAGAAACTGCAGCGGCATCATCGAAGAACGCGGCGAAAACCTCAGAAACGAATGCAGCTAATAGTGCACAGGCGGCAGCGGCCTCACAGACTGCATCAGCAAACTCCGCGACAGCAGCCAAAAAATCAGAAACCAACGCGAAAAATAGCGAGACAGCCGCAAAGACGAGCGAAACCAACGCAAAGTCCAGCCAGACGGCAGCGAAGACCAGCGAAACGAATGCTAAAGCCAGTGAAACTGCGGCAAAAAACAGCCAGGTTGCAGCAGCCCAAAGCGAGAGCGCGGCAGCCGGTTCTGCGACTTCAGCAGCTGGATCAGCAACTGCTGCGGCTAACAACCAGAAAGCTGCGAAGACGAGTGAAACTAACGCAAAGTCCAGCCAGACGGCAGCGAAGACCAGCGAAACGAATGCCAAAGCCAGTGAAACTGCGGCGAAAAGCAGTCAGGATGCAGCAGCTGAAAGCGAGAGTGCCGCAGCCAGTTCTGCAAGTGCGGCGGCTTCTTCTGCCACTGCATCAGCCAACAGTCAAAAAGCTGCAAAAACCAGTGAAACCAACGCAAAGGCGAGCGAGACTGCGGCGGATAACTCAGCGAAAGCATCGGCAGCAAGCCAGACGGCAGCTAAAGCAAGCGAAGACGCAGCCAGGGAGTACGCAAGCCAGGCAGCAGAGCCGTATAAATATGTCTTACAGCCGCTTCCTGATGTGTGGATACCGTTTAACGATTCACTGGATATGATTACGGGCTTTTCGCCATCATATAAAAAAATTGTTATTGGCGACGATGAAATAACAATGCCTGGCGACAAGATTGTAAAGTTTAAACGCGCATCGAAAGCAACCTATATTAATAAATCTGGTGTACTGACAGAGGCTGCCATTGACGAGCCGCGATTTGAACGTGATGGCCTGCTTATTGAGGGGCAAAGAACTAATCTTCTGCTTAATTCAACAAATCCATCTAAATGGAATAAGTCAGGCAATCTGGAACTCACAGAAATATCCACGGATTCTTTTAATTTTACTTATGGGAGATTTACTGTAAAAGATACTCTTATTGATCAGACAAGTGCGATTAATATCGTAACGGTTTCTGGCAGTAAAGGATTTGATGTCACAGGTGATGAAAAATATGTGACCATTTCATGCCGTGTCAGAAGTGATGTTGAAAATATAAGGTGTCGTTTAAGATTTGAACATCATGATGGTTCTACTTACACTTTTTTGGGAGATGCTTACCTCAATTTATCAACACTTGTAATTGATAAGACTGGTGGTGCAGCAAATCGTATTATTGCAAAAGCTGTAAAAGATGAGGCTACTGGTTGGATTTTCTATCAGGCTACAATTAATGCACTAGATACAGAGAGCATGATTGGTGCGATGGTTCAATATGCTCCAGTAAAAGGTTCAGGCACAGCATCTGGAGACTATCTGGATATCGCAACTCCACAAGTGGAAGGTGGATCAAGTGCTTCGTCATTTATTGTAACTGATATAACTGCAAGCACTCGCGCAAGCGATATGGTGACAGTCCCAATCAAGAATAACCTTTATAATCTTCCTTTTACAGTTCTTTGTGAGGTACATAAGAACTGGTATAAAACGCCAAATGCAGCACCGCGTGTTTTTGATACCGGCGGTCATCAAACCGGAGCGGCTATTATTCTTGGCTTCGGTCGTTCAACAGATTATGACGGATTTCCTTATTGCGATATTGGAGGAGCTAACAGACGGGTAAACGAAAACGCATCGCTTGAAAAAATGGTTATGGGGATGCGTGTAAAGTCAGAGCAGTCTACGTGCTCAGTAAGTAACGGGCATATATCCAGCGAAACAAAAACCACATGGTCCTGTATTCAGAACACCGCAATTATCCGTATTGGAGGCCAGACTACAGCCGGGTTACGTCATTTATTTGGTCATGTCAGGAATTTCAGAATATGGCACAAGGCATTGACTGATGCTCAGATGGGGGAGTCAATCTAATGAAAGATTTAACACTCAAATTTGCCGACAGGGCCGACTTTTCGGCCTTTATGGAGAGTATTGGCTATTATGATGACGAGTCGATGCAGGATGATATTCTTATTGACGTGATAGGTAATGTGTACAAAGAAACCGGAGAACTTACTGAAGATGGCGAGCCGGTATGTGTTAAGGAGGACGGATATTTTGTAAACGTGCGCATCATTAATGATTCGCAAATATCGTCATTATTCGATGAATACGCGGTTGCTGTTGAGCATCAACTTCGTGGCTGGATGTGAGGAAGGAAAATGGCTACATCGACAGTAATTCCTGATGATATCAAAACGCTAAAATCCGACGTTAGCAAATTAAAAAACGATCAAGGGAGCTACGCAACAAAATCATATGTAGACAATAAAACAACATGGAATAGTTATTGCAATGTAATCTATGATCAAAAGACATTGCCGACCACTGGAACTATATTTAGCGGTAAGATTCACTTGTCAAATAAGACAGGAGAAACCGAAAACGCTTATAGTGAGATGTACACCAGAAAAAATATTGACGGTACAAAAGATACAATGACAAGGATTGTCACACACAATGGAACAAAAGGTATCTTTTGGGATTTTAGCGATCTTTACGGCGGAACATTAATTTTTCCAGGCAGTGATGGTTACCTTAAGATGGGGAACTGTCTCATGTCGTATGGTGTGCGGGGAAGTAACGCGCTTATTAAGTTTGACTGCACAGACACATTACAAATCAAATATGCCAATCATGGGTCAACCATGACATTAAACACACAGGGGACCGCTCATTCTGGCGCTACTACTAGTTTGTGGGGTAACTCTACCCGTCCGGTTGTATATGAAGTTGGTGCTGATGGTGGCGCGTATATGTTCTATGCGCAGAAAAATACCGATAACACCTATATGTTAAGCGTTAATGGTGCATGTCATGCCACCGCATTTAACCAGCATTCTGACCGGGATCTGAAAGACAACATTCAGGTGATCGATAATGCAACCGACCGCATCCGTAAAATGAACGGCTATACATACACGCTTAAAGAAAACGGTATGCCCTATGCAGGTGTCATTGCACAGGAAGCTCTGGAAGCAATCCCAGAAGTTGTAGGTTCCGCAATGAAATATCAGGACGGTGCAAGCGGATCGGAAGGTGAAGAAGGTGAACGTTATTACACAGTAGATTATTCTGGTGTTACTGGCTTGCTTGTTCAGGTAGCCAGAGAGTCAGACGACAGAATAACAGTACTGGAAGAAGAAAACGCAGAATTAAGGCAAAGATTATCTGCAATTGAGGCGACGCTTGCGTCTAAATAATATTAAGGGCTATGCGCCCCGTTTTATTGGGTAGGATGAAAATGGATATAACACCTTTTCTTCATGCGCTTTGTGCTGTGGCTGCGCAGGTACTGGTTGGTCTTTTTACCGGAAACTGGGCTTACGGGGCGATAGCCGGTTGTACATTCTTCATTGCGCGGGAACACACCCAGGCAGAATATCGCTGGATTGAAATGTTCGGGCATGGCAAGCGGATTAACATGCCGTGGTGGGGCGGTTTTGATCCACGTGCATGGGATGTGGCAAGCCTGATGGATTTTGCTGTGCCGGTGGTGGCGTGTCTGCTGGTCTGGCTGTTGGTTAATCGCGGGTGAAAAAGGTGAGCTGTATATGCAACGGAGGGCGAAACCTCGTTGCTGGAAGCCTGGAAGAAGTATCGGGTGTTGCTGAACCGTGTTGATACATCAACTGCACCGGATACTGAGTGGCCTCTCATTCCTGCAGCTAATTGAAAACTAGTTAATTATATTCCGCAGCAAATTATACTGGTAATATGCTGCGGTTTAATGATCAGTAAGTATAATATCGTCTGTTGCCACTAAATAGCTATGATATCTCGCTATGTATGATTACCTTGTTTCTGCCAGTTCTTTTGGCTTCATATAGCGATTCATCTGCTTGAGCCAAGATTTCTGAAGGCATGAGTTTATTTGAAAGAGTGATGAACCCACCTATGCTGATAGTGACTCTTTCAACCCCATATTTAACAGTAAGATTTTGTGTTTTCACTTCAACATTCCTTCTTATTCTTTCGCTGATTGCTGAGATCTGAGAAAATGAAAGATCATTGAATACAATGGCGAATTCTTCCCCTCCAAGTCGGCCGAATAAATCTTTGTTCCTGATTGTCTTTGCAATAATTTTTGTTACTGTGCTTATTACTATATCTCCAGTGTGATGTCCATGCTGGTCATTTATCTTCTTGAAGTGATCAATGTCGAGCATTAATACACAAATGGAATTATTATTGTTATTTTTTAATATTGTCTTGAAGGCATTTAAAAAACCACCTCTATTATAAGTGTTAGTTAAAAAATCGTGTGAAGCCAGATAATCTGAATATTTTAATTTCAAAAATATAAAATACATTAGAGTGCATATGATATATAAGCTGGATGCTAGTTCAAGCCCTTTGGCCCAATACCATATAGGATAACGTGAATCCATAAAATGCAATAATATTAAGTTATCACATGCTAGAGCAATGCTGATAAAGCTAATGCAAAACCATATTTTTGAATAATTTTTAATAAAAAAACATGAAGAAACAAGAAGTAATAGCCAGAAATAAATTATCGTCTTAATGTAGAATGTATTCCATGTCAATTGATGGCTGACGGAGGAATAGTATACTATATTAATAG
>NZ_PTSB01000051.1:0-13952 GCF_002965125.1 Escherichia sp. MOD1-EC6162 | reverse complement strand
CCCCAGAGAAGTCAGTGGGTTACGCAGAGAATCGTAACGGGATACCAGATCAAGGGCCTGTCCAATGTGCATAAAAAAATCCGGAAACGAGTGAGCGTTTCCGGATTCTTACACAGCCACTGGATCGGTCAACTGATCCTTAACTGATCGGCATTACTTTATAAGGTGCCATTTTTTTATTGCGTAACCAGACGGCGCAGTCGTGACACATCCACCGTTTTTTCAGCCTCTGCCAGGCTCCAGGCGTTTTGCAGATTCAGCCACATTTGCGGCGAACTGCCGATCACCACGGAAAGTTTAATCGCCATTTCTGGTGTCAAAGCTGCTTTTCCGGTCAGCAATCGGCTTGCCGTTGAGGGCGCAATTTCCATTGCTCTGGCAAACTCGCGCAGGCTGACATTAAGTTCGTCCAGTGATTCCTGAATAATGTCCCCCGGGCGGGGATGATTGGCCATTTTCATCAGTGATAGTCCTCGTAATCCAGTATGTATGCATCGCCATTGACGAATTCAAATGTGATTCGCCAGTTGCCCGAGACAGATATCGTCCAAATTTCATCGCGATCGCCGCTTAACGGGTGTAGTCGGTAACCGGGCATATCGATATCAGCAAGACAGCTTGCTGCATCAATCACAGCGAGTCGGTGGCGTAATCGTTTGACTTGCGTCGGTATAACGCCGGAGGTTTTGCCGAGAAGAAACAAGTCACGCAATCCCTTGTGTCTGAAATTCATTATCATCACTTCATCCTTGTTCCTTCGAAAGGAACACTATCACTATTGTTCCGTGCAGCGCAACAAATTTCGCTATGTTTTCGCGAATTGTGAGGGGAAAGATGGGGGAGGAAAAGAAGAAGAGTGAAATTGCGGAAAGCGTCTCGCAAAACAGGCTGCGACCCGAACATGGCAGTCGCAGCAAAGGACTCTTAGCGACGGAAATCAATCACCATACGGCCACGGATTTTACCTTCTTCCATCTCGGTAAAGATGGTGTTGATGTCCGCTAACGGACGCAGGGCGACTTTGGGCACCACTTTACCTTCGGCGGCAAACTGGAAGGCTTCGGTTAAATCCTGGCGCGTGCCGACCAGCGAACCTACGACTTCAATGCCATCCAGCACCAGCCGTGGAATATCAAGACTCATAGATTCCGGCGGTAGACCTACAGCCACGACACGCCCACCTGCGCGAACGGCGTCGACCGCCGAGTTAAATGCGGCTTTTGCTACCGCCGTCACCACCGCGGCATGAGCGCCACCGGTTTTCTCTTGCACAATTTTGGCAGCATCTTCAGAGCGTGAGTTAATTGCTAAATCAGCGCCCATCTCGGTCGCCAGTTTCAGTTGCTCATCATTGACATCAATGGCGATCACTTTGGCGTTAAAGACATTCTTCGCATATTGCAGGGCGAGGTTGCCCAGACCGCCAAGACCGTAGATAGCAATCCACTGCCCGGGGCGAATTTTTGACAGTTTCACCGCTTTATAGGTGGTGACGCCCGCGCAGGTAATGCTGCTGGCGGCAGCCGAGTCCAGGCCATCCGGCACTTTGACCGCGTAATCAGCGACCACGATGCACTCTTCAGCCATCCCGCCATCAACGCTGTATCCGGCATTTTTAACTGAACGGCAGAGGGTTTCGTTGCCGCTGTTACAGTATTCGCAATGACCGCATCCTTCAAAGAACCATGCTACGCTTGCGCGATCGCCTGGTTTCAATGAAGTTACTCCAGGGCCAACTTCCGCCACCACACCAATGCCTTCGTGCCCCAGAATTACGCCGGTCTTATCACCAAAATCGCCATTCTTAACATGAAGATCGGTATGACATACACCACAACACTCCATTTTTAACAGAGCTTCACCGTGTTTCAGTGAGCGCAGCGTTTTATCCGTAACGTCAACATGATGATCCTTCGTAACAACCGCAGCCTTCATAGTTCCTCCTTTTCGGATGATGTTCTGCATAGCAGGTGAGGCAAATGAGATTTATTCGCCACTACCCAGTATGGATGAGATCTGAAAAAGGGAGAGAAAAATTGCCCGGCAGTGTTCACTACCGGGCAGAGACTTAGATGGAAGTACGACGGTAGTCGCGGTATTCGGCTTGCCAGAAATTATCGTCAATGGCTTGTTGCAAAGCTTCAGCGGAGGTTTTCACCGCCACGCCTTGTTGCTGAGCCATTTTGCCGACCGCAAAAGCTATAGCCCGGGAGACTTTCTGAATATCTTTTAGTTCCGGCAATACCAGACCTTCGCCGTTCAGCACCAGAGGAGAATACTGCGCCAGGGTTTCACTTGCCGACATCAACATCTCATCGGTGATGCGTGACGCGCCGGAAGCAATAACGCCCAGCCCGATCCCCGGGAAGATAAAGGCGTTGTTACACTGGGCGATAGGGTAGATTTTATCTTTCCATACCACGGGATTAAACGGGCTGCCAGTGGCGACCAGCGCATTACCTTCGGTCCAGGCAATAATGTCCTGCGGCGTGGCTTCGACGCGTGATGTCGGGTTAGAGAGAGGCATCACGATTGGGCGTGGGCAATGCTTGTGCATTTCGCGGATGATCTCTTCCGTAAACAGCCCGGCCTGTCCGGAGACGCCAATCAGAATATCCGGTTTGACATTGCGCACCACATCGAGCAGTGACAGCACATCGCTGTCGGTATCCCAGCCGCTGAGATTGTCCCGCTTCTGCACCAGTTTGGTCTGGAAAGGCAGCAGATTTGGCATCTTGTCGGTCAGCAGGCCAAAGCGATCGACCATAAACACTTTCTGCCGCGCCGCTTCCTCGCTTAATCCTTCGCGCTGGGTCTGGGCGATGATCATCTCCGCAATACCGCATCCCGCAGAGCCAGCGCCGAGGAAGACGATTTTTTTCTCGCTTAACTGACCACCCGCCGCGCGACTGGCTGCTATCAGCGTTCCGACCGTTACCGCGGCGGTCCCCTGAATGTCATCATTAAAGGAACATATTTCATTGCGATAACGGTTCAGCAGCGGCATCGCGTTTTTCTGTGCGAAATCTTCAAACTGCAGCAACACGTCAGGCCAGCGTTGCTTCACGGCCTGGATAAATTCATCAACAAATTCATAGTATTCGTCGTCGGTGATACGCGGGTTCCGCCAGCCCATATACAGCGGGTCGTTAAGCAGTTGCTGATTGTTGGTGCCAACGTCCAATACTACCGGCAGCGTATACGCCGGGCTGATGCCGCCACAGGCGGTATAGAGCGACAGTTTACCGATTGGAATGCCCATCCCGCCGATACCCTGATCACCCAGGCCCAGGATACGTTCGCCATCCGTCACCACAATCACTTTAATGTTGTGATTCGGCACGTTTTGCAGGATGTCGTCCATATTGTGGCGGTTCTGGTAAGAGATAAACACGCCGCGCGAACGACGGTAGATCTCGGAGAAACGTTCACAGGCCGCGCCGACGGTTGGGGTATAAATGACGGGCATCATCTCATCAAGATGATTGTTCACCAGGCGGTAGAAGAGGGTTTCGTTGGTGTCCTGGATGTTACGCAGGTAGATGTGTTTGTCGATTTCGGTTTTGAATCCCTGATACTGGATCCACGCACGTTCCGCTTGTTCTTCGATGGTTTCGACCACTTCCGGCAGTAACCCCAGCAGGTTGAAGTTACGGCGTTCTTCCATGCTGAAGGCACTGCCTTTATTCAACAACGGAAATTCCAGCAGTACAGGGCCAGCGTAAGGAATATAAAGCGAACGCTGTTTTTTTGTTTTTGGTTCCATGTCACTCACTCTTTTTTGAATATCCATCCCTGGGGCGCTTTTATCGTCTTTGCTTTACCGCCAGGGCGTCGGCCCAAGTATAAAGCAGATAAAAACAAAAACACCATTGCGCTGGCAATGGTGTTTAATCGTCATTGAGGACGGATTGTTAAAACTTACTTTTCAGCGGGGCGTTTTCTGCCTGTTGGGTTATTTACCACGCTGGATTTGTCACCTTCGGTAACTATTTTGCGCTGGTTAGATATTTTATGATCCAGTCCAAGAATATGACGGGCCTGACGGTTCGATTTCATTTTAACTCCTCAATCCTGTTACTAGTTTTAAGGACAATTCGCCAAAGCGAAGAAACGTAACCCCTAAGGTTGCGGATCAAGCATAGCAGCTTAAAGTGTAGGGTGCTGGCCACTGACCACATAATTAATAGTTTGCTGGTAGATATCACTGAGGATGTCGTTATCAGAAGCTTCCAGCCATTTGGTCAGCTCCATGAGAATATCATCTTCAGTGACAACACCGTGCTCTGCCCGAAGGCCTTGCTCAATGGCGTTAACCAGAGCGGGTTCTGCTGTGGAATTTGCTGCCTGATAATAAGTAAACATAGTGATCCTCCTTGTCTGTGTATTTATGGTGTCTGCTACGCCTCGCAGATTTATAAAGCACATTCAGCATGGCAAATATTTATTGTCTCGTTACCAGGAATAATCCTGGTTGGTGATTTTTATATTTTAAATGCATGATGTTATTGGTTTTTATTTGTTGGGCTATCGTTTTAGTCCTATATTTCCAGACATCCGGTGCGGTCATTCCATTTAAATGCGCAGGTGATTTTTTTAGCCGGTTTAATTCGGAATATCCTGCTTATCCTCTTGCTGTTTCTCCCGTAGTCTATAATTTCCTTTTTAAGCCCACAGGAGAGCAACAATGACAATCCATAAGAAAGGTCAGGCACACTGGGAAGGCGATATCAAACGCGGGAAGGGAACAGTATCTACCGAGAGCGGTGTGCTGAACCAACAACCGTATGGGTTTAACACGCGTTTTGAAGGCGCAAAAGGAACCAACCCGGAAGAGCTGATTGGTGCAGCACATGCCGCTTGTTTCTCGATGGCGCTTTCATTAATGCTGGGGGAAGCGGGATTCACACCAACATCGATTGATACCACTGCCGATGTATCACTGGATAAAGTGGATGCCGGTTTTGCGATTACTAAAATTGCACTGAAAAGCGAAGTCGCCGTTCCGGGCATTGATGCTTCCACCTTTGACGGTATTATCCAGAAAGCAAAAGCAGGATGTCCGGTTTCTCAGGTACTGAAAGCGGAAATTACGCTGGATTACCAGTTGAAAGCATAAATTCTCGCCGGATGATGCGTCATCCGGCAAGTTATCTACACAGATACTTTGTCCTTATCCCAATGAGATCTCGTATTTAAACCGTATCTTTATTCTGCTCATTATCCCCTCTGCTCATAAAAAATCATTATTGCATCAGGTTGTGAATTTATACTTCGTTCAGAATATCAGTAAATATTGGGTTATTTATGTTTTCTGTTTGATGGTGCGAATCATATGTGCCATTGTAAGACTTAGTTAATTTTAACCAATTCAAATCTATTTAAATTAATTCATTTCAATTAATTTGCTAATTGATATTGTTCAATAAGGATGAAGCCATGTCGGTGAAAAAGGTCTCTTTTTTTATTGTGTTAATTTATCTAAGCCAGTATGCAAGTGCATCTTCAGAATTTAATTTCTCACCTGACAGTGTTTTTGTTGATGCTTCTCTTTCATTTCTGAATGGTGAGTCAGGTGAGTTTGTCTATAGTAATGGTGGCACACTTAGCCAACTGGACTGGAAAATTCAAAATACGCCCATTGTTAAAATGGGCGTAACCTGGGATGCAGTCTCATGGCTGACTCTTAATGCCAACGGCTGGACGACGCTTGCCTCTGCCGGTGCGCTAATGGATGATTATGACTGGCTGGAACCGGGGCAACAACACTGGAGCGATTGGTCACATCATCCTGCAACACGGTTAAATTTTGCAAATCAGTTTGATCTCAATATGACAGGTTGGTTTTTAAAGGAACAAAACTACCAATTAGGCGCTGTGTTAGGCTATCAGGAGACGCGTTTCAGTTGGTTGGCGAAAGGCGGTTACTATAGTTATGACAACGGTGCCGACATTGGTGATATTCCTCATGGCCAAAAAGTTATTGGTTACCAACAAAAATTCAGCGCTCCCTATTTAGGTCTTTCTGGTAAATATATCTACCATGATTTTGATATTATAACGCAATTTAAATATAGCGCCTGGGGAGAAGGGAAAGGCACAGATCAGCATTACTTGAGCAACATTACATTTAAAGATAAAGTATCTAACCAAAAATATTACTCAGGTCTTATTAACGTGGGGTATAACATTAATCCACAGGCGCGTATTTTTACAGAAATATCATGGAGTAGATTCTCTAATGATGTTGGTAACACAACAATTTATCATAAAGAAAATGGTGAACGTGTAAAAGATAAAGATTCACCTGGGATGCAGAATTATAATTACATTATTGGTGCGGGTATTATGTACAGATTTTAATATAGCGGCGCGCAAATAGCCTAATACGAATACATGAAATCTTGCCCGCCAGTGCGGGCAAGATTTACTAAACGTCGATTTGAAGCGGTAGCGCAGTAGACATCCAGACAGAGATCTCTTCGGCGGGTAAAGGGCGTGAGAAGAAATAGCCCTGAATAACGGGGCAGTGGATCTTGCGTAACATCTCAAACTGTTCTTTTGTTTCTACACCTTCAGCCACTACGGTTAAGTTCAGGCTTTGTCCAATGCCGGTAATAGCTTCTAACAAGGCGCGAATGCGTTTTTCAGTCAGACAACGATCGACAAAACTTTTATCAATTTTGATTTCTGTTACCGGCAGGCTGACTAAGCGTGATAAACCAGAAAAGCCGGTGCCGAAATCATCGACGGATAAACCTACACCCATATCCCGCAGGATCTGGATGCGTTTAAAGATCTCCGTATCGTGTTCCATCATCATGCTTTCGGTGATTTCCACTGTTAGCTGGTGGCCGTCAATCGCCCAGGCTTCCATCGCGTCGGAAACCTGATTGGGTAGTTGATTACTGCGAAAATGCAGCGCAGACAAGTTAACGGATAACGCCGGGATGTGAATATTCTGGCTATGCCATTCTGCTAACTGGCGACAGGCTTCAGCGATGACCCAGCGACCAATGTTTTCAATTTCACCAATCTCTTCCGCGAGGGGAATAAACCGGGAAGGGGGAACATGACCATGCTGCGGATCGTACCAGCGAGCAAGAGCTTCAAGACCGTACAGTTCACCCGTTTCCGCGAAGATCTGCGGCTGGTAAACCAGTTTCAACTGGTTGTTGCTGATCGCTTCTTTCAGCGCCGCACCTAATACCAGCCGCTCTTTAACCATTTCGTTCATTGTCGGACTAAAGAACTGCCAGCCGTTACCGCCATTTTTGCGAATGAAATCCATCGCATTGTGGGCGGTAGAAAGCAGGTAGTCACGGTTTTTGCCAACGTCGTAACTGATACCAATGCTTAAGGTTAAAGGAAAAGGTTGATCGTCAATGATGACCGGCTTTCTAATGATGTTGCGTAGCTCATCAGCGATTTGGGTAATGTTGCTTACTTCATCCTCCAGGCTAATGAGGACAAACTGTGCACCTTCAACGCGGCAGAGATACTGATCGGGTTTGAGTTTTTCGCGAAAACGATTAACGACCTCTAACAATGCCTGATCGGCCCACGCGTAGCCGAGGCTGTCGATCACATCCTGAATATGGTCGACGCCAATAAGATACACCACCGGAGAGACGGCTCTATCGACCAGGTCATCAAGGTAATTGTGCAGATTATTGCGATTTGGCAGACCGGTCATCGGATCAAACTGAATTAGCTGTTCGATGTGCTGGCGGCTTTTCTCCTGTTCCAGCGCCAGTGCGGCCATATGCTGGCTGATATCTGCCACACGTTCGACAAATGCACTGGTTTCTGTTCCTGCCGCGGTCTTGATTTGCAGTATCCCCGCAGGCGCACCATCACGCTGGCGAATGGTGACAGCCCAGCTTTGTGCATTCTTTACATCTACCTCATGAGAGGACGATGCCCAATGCACTGGCATCCCATTACGCAATGCATACAGCGATACGTGTGATTCATGAAGAATGGATTCAATATTACGGCAAATGATTTCACCCATTTCGTGAAACGGTGGGCTACTGCACATGGCAGCGAGGATGTTGCCTTCCAGTTGGCGGATTTGCCGTTCTTCGGTGATATCTGAGAAGGTCATCACCAGGTTTTGTAGATGAGCAAGCACGTCATAGACCGGACTGATAGACGCTTTAATCCAGATATTTTCACCCGTACGCGTCAATAACAGAAATTCATCCTGATCGCGGGAGGTTTTCCACAATAGTTGCTGTAAGCGAATGCGGTTATCTGTCGGGTAATCAGGAATGTTAAGTAGCGTATCGGGTTGCATACCGCTGGCTTCGCTGATGCAGTAGCCAAACATTTCGGTAAATGCGCGATTGCACTGCACGATATGACGCTCAGGATCGAGCACAATCACAGGTCGGTCGAGGTGGTCTACGGCAATGAGCAACTGCCGGGTCTGTTCTTTCTGCGCCATTTCAACGCTGGCATCCCGAACCAGCGCCAGATAATAAATTTTCCCTTCGGCAGTCACTTTTGACAGGGCAAATCGTGTCCATATTTTACTGCCGTCTTTTTTCTCCAGTTGCAATTCCCGGCTCATTCCTTCGACACGCGCTTTACCACCTTCACGGTTATGCCGGATATATTCAGGATGTGCAGGGCGCAAATTATGGGGGATGAGCATATCGATGTTATTGCCAATGACCTCTTCGCGCTTATATCCCCAGAGCTTCTCTGCGGCTGGGTTGAAAAACATCACTTCATCATTTTCGTTAATTAACACCGCCCCCATCATATTTTGTTCAAGGGCGGGAAAAAAAATGCCGTCAGCGGCATTTTCTGCATCGGTTAGCTTCATGATTACCTCTGCATCCGGGCGCATTTAAAGACTGGCTTTCCAGAGTTCAACACGGTTTCTACCTCGTCTTTTAGCGATATACAGAGCTTCGTCGGCTATTTGAATTAAACGTTCATAATCAGGATGCCCATTAAACATGGCGGCACCAATGGACAGAGAGAGGACAATATCTTCGCCGTTTGCAGCTTTTAGTTTGGTTTTTTCTACCCGACTGCGTATACGTTCTGCGGTACGTAAAGTGTCAGTTTCTGAGGCTTCAGTCAGTACAATGATAAATTCATCGCCACCGTAGCGGAAAACATAATCACTGCTGCGAACATTGTCGTAAAACGCCTGCGAGACTTTACGTAAGATCTCGTCACCGGTGTTATGTCCCCATGTGTCGTTGATCTCTTTGAATTTATCAACATCGATGATTAGCACAGACAACGGCGTGCCGGTTCTATTGGCATGGGCAATTTCACGTTTGAAGATAGTCGGCAGGAAACGGCGGTTGAGTAGCTTGGTTAACACATCCATTCCCACTTCATGGCGAGAAACTTCTTCAAACAGTTCTCGTAGTAAAGTGATAATTTGCGATACGGTATTTCGTATCTGTAATAAAAATTTCACTCGCAGGCTTTTGTTACTCAGATTTTTGGCATGGAGTATTGTCTGATTGAAAATTCCGTCGAAATCCTGAACCAGGCGGGAGATATGGCCTACTTCAGCAATACCACTAAAATAATGGCGGCCTTTATGGTTAAACCACAGGCCAAAATCAGCCTGGCTTAACGGTAGGCTACTGCCTAAATCAGAATCCAACAGAACTTTATAAATAATATCTATTTCCCATGAAAGTAATGAGGCTATTTGCCGTTCTTTTTCTTCTTCAGCATTTTCCAGTAATGAGAATATACGATAGTTCTCATCTTCTTTAGCTGCGCTACTGTCGCTAAAGGTAAACGCCCTGGTCATAACTTCCATGGCTATATCGATACTGTTAATCGAAAAATGATAAACCTGAAGTTTTTCCGCAGGCGAATAATCAGAGGAAAATATCACTGGATAGAGGATTTTTTTCAGCACGCGAAACCCCATCTCGACAATTTCCACGGGAATGCCAATACGAGCATGGACTTCAGCCACGGTATGTTGGATTTGTATCAGTCTTTCAACATCGTCCGTTTGCGCAGAGAGTACGTTGATAATCCACTTTTCCATAGCACTTTTGAGCTGTCTTTCAACCTGTTCGTTACTCAAAAACTCTTCGGCGTGCGGGTCAGTGCGTACAATACGATAAAACTCATTGCTCAGGTAATGGGCATGGGTAACGGCAATTTCTGCGGCTTTGGTGCGAATGATGGGAGCGGCCTGGGCAACTAATCCGGTCCACTCATCTTTCATTCTTTTAAAGTACATCTCCATAATTCAGCCCCTTATACGACTGGAAAGGCAAATGAGATCGAAAAAACGAAACGCAACACACTGGACAGGCTTATTGCACCATATTCTCCTGAAATATGAAGATGTAATGAAGAGAAATAAACGAGTTAGACAGTTTTAATCTACGCTACTGTTCTTCTGAAGAGTATAGCCCATCGTGATTATTTTTCGGTGGCGACGAACATCACTTTGTTTTTCATATTAATACTAATTAATCAGGAGATTATGGCCATTTGCTTATACGCAAATAATTTAACATTAAGAGAATGTGACTTTTTTGAAAGGTAACAGGCCGGTGCTTTAATCACCGGCGATGGCACAGTAAAAAAGGGGATTAGCTTCCCCAGCGACTTTGCAGATAACTAACGGCTTGCTGGGTCTGTGGTTTATTCAGGTAATCTTCGCGGAACAAAATAGTACCGCTAATTTCTGGAACAGCGTCGTTAAGATCGAGCTGCTTTTTCAGTTCTGGCACGCCGCCGTTAACTGTCCAGTCAGGTTCTATCTTCGAGGGTTCTCCAACTTTATAGAAGGCGACACCGATATAGAGACGGGTTTTGGTCGGTTTGACGACATCTGCCCACCATTTAGCCAATACGTCATAGCGTGCGGCGCTACGAGAGAAAGGCCAGTAAATTTGTGGAGCAATATAATCCAGTAAACCTTGTTCGACCCAACGGCGGGTATCCGCATAGGATTCATCATAGGCAGCAGCTCCACGGGTATCTGAACCGAGTGGATCATGTGAGCGATTACGCCAGACGCCTGCCGGGCTAACACCAAATTCGACCTCAGGCTTCAGGCTTTTTATGGTATGCGATACTTTCGCGATTAACTGCTGGGTATTGTTGCGTCGCCAGTCTGCTTTCGAGGCAAAAGCGCCCCCATATTTGCGGTACGTCTCGTTATCGTTAAGCAGTGAACCTGGTGATTCGGTGTAGAAATAGTCGTCGAACTGCACACCATCAACCGGATAACGGGAAACGACTTCTGCAACTATCGATGTGATCCAGTCCTGAACTTCAGGGATGCCCGGGTCGAGAACAAAACGGTCGCCCGATGTCCTGATCCAGTCGCGATGCTGCACATAGACGCTGGCAGGTTGCTGCGACAGGGTGTTATTCAATTCCCTGATTGTTCCGGGTTTAGTATTAACCGACACGCGATAGGGGTTAAACCAGGCGTGTACTTTCATCCCACGCTTGTGGGCTTCATCGAGTATAAATTGCAGCGGATCGTAACCGGGGTCTTCACCCATCTTGCCGGTCATAAGATCTGACCACGGCAAAATTTTTGATGGCCAAAGGGCAGTGCCATCGGGCTTTACCTGGAAAAAGACCGTATTTATGCCGAGACGTTGCAGATGATCCAGCTTGTCGATCATCGCCTGTTGTTGCACGCTGGCTCGGGTGGTGGGGTTACTAATGTTAACCGAGGAAACCGGGGGCCAGTCGAGGCGAGACACAGTGGCCAGCCAGATACCACGCATGGGTTGCGACGATTGTTGCGCTGTTGCTGGTGGTTTTAAGCCTGCTGGTGGTGTAACTATTGTGGTTGGCGGTGTTGTCTTACAACTACACAGTAAAAGAGCCAGTGCAACGAGCGCCGCTGGTCTTTTGAGCGCGAATTTCACGTTTCGGGAGCAGATATCCATATATGCTGGTTTCCGGTAAACAGATGTGTTGCTCATTCTCGTACTTATCTGGGGCAAGTCAATACGATAACTGGTACGAAAAAGGGAGCGATTAACTATCGCTCCCTTATACTGTCACCACTCAGATAGGGTTAGTGTTTCTTGTCGTTTATCACAATATAGTGCGGTGAACGTGCACGTGGATGCAGGAAGAAGTGGCCTTTCGGCGCGTTCTGGCTGTTAATTGGCTCCAGTGTTACACCGGTATTCGCTTTGCCTCTACGATCATGGATGGCATAGAGAATAAAGGGTAGGGCGAGTACTACCAGGAAACTCACCACCAGTAATTCAACATACATATCGGTAGAGTCACCCTGGATATTATCCGGCGGCAGGAAGGAGACGATAAACGCCATAATTGAGGTCAGCAGACCGACAATCGCTACCACCAGTTTTACGCCTTTACCGCCAGGGATATTAAATGTGCGTTTTAAATCAGGATGTTTAAGGACTAATACAATGTAGCCAATAAACAGCATGAAATAAGCACACAGATAAATCACCACTGTCAGTGCCAGTGCAATCAGGAAGGACATGTTGTTACCACCACCGGTATTGGTGAGGATAATCAACGCAATTGAAGTGATCACCAATTGGGAAATAACCAGCGTTACCGGCACGCCATTTTTGTTCATTTTGGCGAAGCTGGCGGGCAGCAGGTTTTTCTGTGCAGTGACATACATACCGCGAGAAGGGCCGACAATCCAGGATGCTATTTCTGCCAGTACCCCCAACAGCAGCAGGGCGGAGATCACGCGTACCGTCCACTCAATTTCCGGTGCCACATGGGACATCAGAACGGTAAAGGTTTGCATCACCCCTGCGGAGAGGTTGATTTCATTACCCGGAATGACCATCGCAATGGACAAACCACCAACCGAGCTTAAGCAGATTGCCGCCACCATCAATAGCAGCATGGCTAATGGATAATCGCGCCCTGGATTACTCATTTCATTGACGTGCGTTGCGGATGCTTCCACCCCCATATAACTCAGGATGAAGGCAACAAACACAACCAGCGTGCCAATTTTTGAGAAATCAGGAAAGAAGGTTTTTGCATCCATTTCGATAGCAACCGGCGCACCGGAGTGCAGGTAAATAGCCGCTAATGCGATCAAAATAAATGCAGGCAGCAGGATCCCGGCGAAGAAGCCGACTTTAGCAATTCGCGCCGTATATTTCGTGCCGCCGAACTGCGTTAATGCCAGTGCCCAAAGAATGATGAGTGCTGCAATGGTTTTCGTTACCGGGTCTTCATTCAGTGCAGGCCATTTAAGGATGTAGGAGAGCGCTCCTAACACGAAATAGAGCATTGGAATAAAGCCGATAGCGATTTGCAGATAGCCAAATGAGATAGCTGCAAATCCCCATTTCAACCCCAGGGTATTCGATACCCAGGCGAAAACACCACCTTCCTCCCAGCCGTCCACGGTAGCCATTTCCGCAGCACAGAGGCCCACGGGAATAAACCATAAAATCCCGCCTAATAGCAGGAAGAAGACTAATGAAAAACCAGATGTTGCGAATGTCGGGTATTCATAAACAGCCATTACCATCGACGCCGTAATGGCGAAGAATCCAAGTAATGTTAGCTGCTTAGCTTTACCTGTCTGTACCGATGTAGCCATATTATCCCCCTAAAACGGTATTCCTGTCGGAACCGCACCTGTCTTGTTCTGAAGCGTGTTCAGAGCAATATTTTCCGTTGCTAATGCCAGTGAACAGACTTTGGAATTTGTCCCGAAACAGGAGCGTTCCGGGACAGCATTACCACTTAAACGTTATCAGGTATGTTTAAAGCTGTTCTGCTGGGCAATACCCTGCAGTTTCGGGTGATCGCTGAGGTATTTCAGGGAGGCTTTGTAGTCTTCCAGCAACAGTTCAGCGAAGTCCATTTCGAAGCCACGACGACACATAATACGCATCACCACGATGTCAGTGGCTTCACCGCCAAGGGTGAAGGCTGGAACCTGCCAGCCGCGCAGGCGCAGACGTTCA
>NZ_PTSB01000050.1:0-15900 GCF_002965125.1 Escherichia sp. MOD1-EC6162 | reverse complement strand
ACAACCAGTTGAGCGGATTCGCGTTTAAACTCTGCGCTGAAATTTCTTTTTTTCATTGGAGCACCTGTGTTGTTCTGAGGTGAGCATATCACCTCTGTTCAGGTGGCCAAATTCAGTGTGCCACTACACAGCTCTGGTGAAGGATTTCCCAGCGTCATGTTACCGTGACGGAACTCCACCTTGCAGGAGCTGACACTGACAGTAGTCTGAGTGGATAAGGACGAAGTAAGAGCAGCCATCGGTTCTTTCGGCTCATCAGGCGTTATCTCTACAGGTAATAATTCAACGCCTGCGTCAAAAGTGGTTGTCACCGGAAGACGCCGTGATATACGCCCTTCGTTTTGCCAGAGCCTGAGCCATTTGAAAATAACATTATCATTGACGCCATTTTCTCGTGCAATCTGGGCCACACAAGCACCGGGTTGTGATGCCAGTTCAACCATACGAAGTTTGAATTCATTCGAATACTTTTTACGAGGTTCTTTTCGCCAGTCCTGTAATTCCATACTTAGATGTCCGTTTGTGTCAGATGGGCGTCTAAGTTACCAATTCTTGTCTAATGGCTACATACGGCGGTCGGTTTACGCTTACCCCATAAAAACAGCAAAAAGTTAATAAAAACACTCGATGAACTGAACCAGTCGGGGAAAGGGAAAGTGTGGTTTGCGGGGCGAGGAACCGCCCCTGAATGGCAAATGAAACGGGAAATGTTGAGTCAGTGTTATACAACTAAATGGAGAGATATTCCTCTGGCCAGGCTGGGTAAGTTCAGTCATCTCCGAACATATTTTCAGCGTTTCTTCTGGTCTGGTCTTCACCATCATTTCTCGCCAGATTCTGCTCTGCAAGAGGAGCACTGCAATCCACAGACGTATGAAGACCAGATTGTTTTTCCAGTAATTCAAGCAATTTCTTTTCAACCGAAAAAGCACCTGGTATTACGCTGGAAATCACCTTATTAATATCATCCAGAGTCGTATTTTCTGTCAGTAACTCCGATATCAGCAAAGGAAGACGTTTATCTATAGCTGCAAACGCCGCACCAGTAACTAACATCGCGCGCATGAAACGTCCCCGCTCCTTCAGTTTTTCATTTGCAATCAGCTCATCTGCTATCTTATCTCCTGTCCGTTCATCCGGGAAAAGTTCAAATGAGCAGCGTCTGGATTTATTTTCATCACTCATTAGTCACACCACCTTTCATTTTTATCATTCCCATGACTAAATCAAACTGCGGGGATGAGCTCAGATAAAAGCGTTCATCTGGAACCTTAGTCAGGTTCTTCACTGCCTCGGCCACGATTTCAGCCCCACCACCAACACACATTACATGTGTATAGTCGGTGAAACGGCTGATGACATCATTAACTCGTTTAATAAGCAACTTCTGCCGTTCATTGATAACATTAATGATAGACTCACGCTGTTCAGCATTATAAATGCGACGGGAAAGGTAGTCAGGTTCATTACGGTGCACAATGATATTGTCAGCCTGGAATGAGCTCACTCTTGTATTAGCATGTACAGCCATCTGTTCCTTAACCCCGGATGTAATCAGAGACACGCCGATATTCGGATCACACCAAGTTTTTGTAATCCCTGTCATTTTGCTACGAACATGCGACACATCAAGCGTTGTACCACCGAGATCTACGATCAAAAGGGATTCATCATCCTCAAGCCCCGCAAGAACACTGAAACCAGCGGGAATACTTTCAGGAAGAACGGAAACTCTGCGAATAACAAATGCATCCCCCCCCTGCACCCGTACTTCACGCATCACATTTTTTTTCTTTCTTTCAATGTGTTGCTTATTTTTCTGATTGTTGGCGTCAAGGTATTCAGAGATCGGCAATGTGACGATGACATCAACAGGCTGCGCTTTCAGACCGGTCTGCTGTAGCGCATGCTGAATGGCCACAACATTCACATCACTGTACTGATAGCGTGTTTCAGTCGTAACGACAGCATCAGCACTTAATGGATCAAATGAAAACTTCTCGCCGTCGATCTCGTAATTAGCCGGGGCAGCGTCATCCAGTAAACTAAAAGACCATTCCGGTTTAAAGCTGTTAGGGCTGATTAACGTTTTCACGTCACCATCCTCCAACCAGGCAAGTTTAATGTTAGTAGAACCATCATCAATAAAGATTTTCATAACCAGTCTCCGTTGCTCGTAAACGAATAGAAAAACAAAAATGCTTCATACATGCAATGTATGTTTAATTATAATGGAAAAATGCTCTTCCTAAAAGGGTTTAAGCAACATAAGAACGCAATATATTGCGTATATGTTGCATATACAAGTGTAAGATCAGAGACAATCATAGATACAAAAAAATTATGAAGACCATATGTAACATACAAATACAATATAAAAGCATTTTTGACACCATGTCAGACACAAGGGTTCAGGTTAAGGGAAAGGAGTGAAATGGTGAAACTCAGAGGAATGGAAAGCGTTGACGAATCATGTCACCATATACTGGAAGATATCTAATGGGGACTCTTTAGGCACACGAAGAATCCCCATAATGTATTTAAAAGACACACATAAGATACCCTTAAGGTATCCGATAATTTATTGACCTATTGCACCGTCTCGTTCAAGCTTCTCTCTTATAGCCTCAATAATATATGAGCTAAAATCCAGAGATGTTTTACTGGTCGCTTTAAGTTCCGCATGAGCTTCAAAATACGACAGCGGTATGGCCTTAAGATTCTTAGCCTTCGTCCTGGCAGCCACGGGACGAACTGAAACTTCCTCTGCCCCTTCATTTAGCTGAGACGGGACTGTTACTGTTACGGCAGGAGAAGAAGTTTGTAATCTGGCAGAATCCACCAGGTTTTTCAGTTTTTCAGCCTGTGCACTAAATTTCGCTTTGCTCATGAGATAACCCAGGATGTTTGTTAGATACTCAAAAGATATCCATTAAAAGCCCAAAGGATACTATATGGATACCCAATAGATACACCTTACTGTTTGTTACTTTCAATCAGATGATTGATTTCTTCGATCAGGGCAATAACTTCCTTACCTCCTGCCGAATAGCGCCCATGAACAGACTCAGTGATTCCCATCCCAGTCTCAATGACATCCTCAAACTCAGCACGAGCAGAAATGCGGCTCTTCATCAGCTTCAGATGTTTGAACGATGGCAGGATTGCATCAAGCTTAGGGAATTTCTTCTTGTTAGGATTCACTTTACAGAGATACAGGTGAGCAGTTATATCGGTTCCCATGATAGAGCTGATTTCGTCCAGTACTCCATCAAAATGCATCAAACCAATACGCTCAGTCAGGGAATCTTTTGAAGGGACAATAACGCAGTCTGCAAAGGCAATAGCAGTACGGGTAAGATCTGAGTCAAATCCCCCGCAGTCAATAAGTAACGTCTTATCGCTGTTCTTGTAGGGAGTCATAATTTCGATTAACTCATCCACTGTTTTAGGTACTTTCACGGAAATTTCTTTTCCTTCCGGCCTCAGCCCCAGAATGATAGAAAGCCCGGTATGAGTATCCAGATCAACTGTATCAGACTTCATTTCACCAACAATGTTTACGGATGAAGTTGTCTTACCCACCCCACCTTTGGGATGCGTATTAGCAATAACAGGCATAGTGTATCTCCAGAATCCACATGTAATACCCACAAAGAACCCCGAAGATATTTTTCAGATATCCAAGGGATACTTAACAGATGTTTTTTACTCTATACCTGTCCAGCATGTCAACAGAATATGAAATACCGATAATATATCCATGGGATATCCGAAAGGGTTTTAAAAAAGTCAGAGATTAAGAGATTCTTTTGAGCATAGATACTGCATCGGACTCAGGCATCGAAAACTGCACCCGGTGCCGTGCAGCCACATCCAGCGCAAACACCTTCGTGTAGACCTCCGTTGAGCTGATGGACTTATGCCCCATCAGGCTCTGCAGGACCTTCAGCGGTATACCGGCATACAGCATGTGCATCGCATAGGAATGGTGGAACGTATGTGGCGTGACCGGGACAGAGAACGTCACACCATCAGCGGCAGCGGCGGCAACCGCTTCCCCAATCCAGGTCCTGACCGTTCTGTCCGTCACTTCCCAGATCCGCGCTTTCTCTGTCCTGTCTGTTCGTTTATTACACCGTTCCATGGGGATTTTCAGTGTTGCCACCATCGTCTGCAGCTGGCTGACGTACCAGGAGTCGGAGAGCGGAACCAGCCGGTGAGTCTGCTGGCCGGCGGGCATTCTTCCTGCCGTCCAGGCTGCTTTTTCGGTCCGTTGTTTCAGGGTGGCAAGCTACACAAACGGATATGGTGGTGCCAGTGAAAAATCCCCCCGCGTCAGCGCCAGTGCTTCATTAATGCGCGCACCGGTGTTCCACAGTGTGGCCAGCAGCATCTTGCGGCGCAGATCCGGGACGTAATGGAGCAGGGCGCTCACTTCAGGGGCGAGCAGGTATTTTGGCAGTTCATCATGAACCATCGACATCTGGCGGAGTGCCAGCGCAGCCGGGTAGTCTATGGCGACAGGTAATGATGCGTTGCTTACTGGTATACAGTTAGCGGGAAGCGAAATCATCGACATATCCCTCAGTGAAGACGCTTATGGATGGTGTCGCTGCGGTAATTTCAGAACGTGCCATCATCCGTCCTGTATAGCGCATCTTCTTGCAGAAGGGTTTCAGCCGCCGCGGTAATAAATGCTCGTACCGTGCAGATAGCATTCTGCACACTCCCCGAACTGATATACACGGGTTCTCTCAACGCCACGATCTTTGACCGTCTTATATCACTGGCGCTGACAACACGACAGAGTTATCAGACATGGTGTCAATCAGTTCACAATTTTTCCATCGGAGCAGCCTACCACCGGTGATAACCTGACTTTGCCTGTAGTTTGTATACACAACCCCTGGCATTGAAACACACATATGAAGTGTACTTCGGATATGACCGTGCGCTCAGGAAGTACGGCAGATTCCGTCAAAAATTACCTGTAAAGACAGACTTCAGAAAAAACAGTGCTCGCCGCAGACCGGTGACCGGGCGAAGCCCGCGAACCGGCGAGGAAGCGCAATGTATCTGTAGTTACAGTGAGCAGGTACGCCCTGAAGCCCTTTCATAAAACGGTTGTGTGCGCTGTCCTTCTGGAATGATTTATCCACATATCCGGAGGCCCGATCCAGTAAACAGATCCATGAATGATCAACAAAGGATCCATTAAAGATCCCCATACCGCTGCAAACCTTGTCACTCATGGGCCGGGACCACGATCACATAAGCTGTGGCATGTTACTGATAAACTGTAACATGCTAATGATAAGCTGTATTCAGTAATCCATATACTGAAGTAAGTTAATGACATAAACTATGGTCAGTACGCCAGACTCAGCTGTTAAATACAGGCTGCAGGTTTTTCTTCAGTCAGTTAGCGGGGTTCTGACATCCGATTTTCTGTTTATTCTTTTACTGTCCACAGGCAGGAGGCTTTCTGGAAAACGAAAATTCAGACATCAAAAAACTGTTCGGCGAGGTGGATAAGTCGTCCGGTGAGCTGGTGACACTGACACCAAACAATAACAACACCGTACAACCTGTGGCGCTGATGCGTCTGGGCGTCTTTGTACCGACCCTTAAATCGCTGAAGAACAGTAAAAAAAATACACTGTCACGTACTGATGCCACGGAAGAGCTGACACGTCTTTCCCTGGCCCGTGCTGAGGGATTCGATAAGGTTGAGATCACCGGCCCCCGCCTGGATATGGATAACGATTTCAAGACCTGGGTGGGGATCATTCATTCCTTTGCCCGCCATAACGTGATTGGTGACAAAGTTGAACTGCCTTTTGTCGAGTTTGCAAAACTGTGTGGTATACCTTCAAGCCAGTCATCCCGCAGGCTGCGTGAGCGCATCAGCCCTTCCCTGAAGCGCATTGCCGGTACCGTGATCTCGTTTTCCCGTACCGATGAGAAGCACACCCGGGAATACATCACCCATCTGGTACAGTCAGCCTACTACGATACTGAGCGGGATATTGTTCAGTTACAGGCCGATCCCCGCCTGTTTGAACTGTACCAGTTTGACAGAAAAGTCCTTCTCCAGCTTAAGGCGATTAATGCCCTGAAGCGACGGGAGTCCGCCCAGGCACTCTACACCTTTATAGAGAGCCTGCCCCGGGATCCGGCACCGGTATCGCTGGCGCGGCTGCGTGCACGCCTCAATCTGAAGTCTCCTGTATTTTCCCAGAACCAGACGGTCAGACGGGCAATGGAGCAGCTGCGCGAGATTGGATATCTTGATTACACGGAGATCCAGCGGGGGCGGACAAAACTCTTCTGCATTCACTACCGGCGTCCCCGGTTAAAAGCACCGAATGATGAGAGTAAGGAAAATCCGTTGCCACCTTCACCTGCGGAAAAAGTCAGTCCGGAGATGGCGGAGAAGCTTGCCCTGCTTGAGAAACTGGGCATCACGCTGGATGACCTGGAAAAACTCTTCAAATCCCGCTGAACATAAACTGTAGTCAGTGAAGAGCGCTCTTGTACTGACTACAGCTTATATTAACCGGTGCAGTGAGTGGTCTGCTCACTGCGGTTTATATTCTGTTTCCTGCAGTGCTGTCTGTAGCTGAGCTGCCATCTGCCTGTCCCTTACGTAAGTGATCCCGTAACCTGATGCTGAGGCATTGCTCCCTTCATAAAACATGACTTACTTACTACAGCTTATATACATGCTCCAGCTTATGTTATGTCTGTTCTGCTGACCACAGCTTATATAAGGAAGCGCGTATGCCGTCACCTCAGGGGAGGCAGTGTACGCAGGATCTCCGCAGCATCCCGCCCGTCACCTGTGAAAGGCACTGCCAGCGTGGCAGCCATATCCAGTGCAAACACTCTGGTATAAACCTCCATCGAACGTGGATCCCTGTGACCAGCCAGTGCCTGGATGACTTTCCGGGGCTGGCGGTGATAGAGCATGTGCATGATATAGCTGTGCCGGAAGGTATGTGGTGTGACCGGAATCGAAAAGTGTACCCCGTCAGCTTCGGCCCGTCTGACAGCCTGCTTCAGCCAGTTGCGCATGGTTTCGTCGGTCACGGCCCATAATGGTTCACGACGACGGGGTCGGGTGGTGATCATCCAGCTTTCCATCTGCCTGACATAGCTTATATCTGTCAGCGGAACCAGGCGCACTTCATCTTTTGGCGGGCGTCCGCGTCGCGCACGCACTTTTTCGGACAGGATCCGCACAAACGGTCTTACTCCATCCAGGTCAAATGATTCCGGCGTCAGCATCCGGGCTTCGCCAATACGCATTCCGGTATTCCAGAGGGTGGCGAACAGCATATGGTGACGCTGATCCGGCATATAGAAAAGAAGGGCACTCACTTCCGGGGCCAGCAGGTAGGCCGGTGTGGCCCCCGTGGAAGTGGCCATTCTTCTCAGGGAAAGCGCTGTTGCAAAATCCACCCCCGGCGCAATAGGTAACAGGGAGACGCGTTCTGGTGAATTCTGCAGGGGAATGACATTGTTCATGAGTTATTTTTCACGTAGCACACGCACTGTTTATGGATACAGGTATTCTGACCTGAACGTCCGGATCCTTCCACGACAATAAATCGCAGCGCGCGGATCCTTTTGTTTGCTTATCACGCATTATTGCGGGTAAAACAAAATACGTAAAGGCATGTTTTGCAGCAGGGATCCCGTCTTAAGCCAGTCATGGCGCGGGCTGAGAGCTGGTTTGCCGTTTTTGGGAGAAATGGGGTAATGCCAGGGCGGGCAGAAACGGAGAAAAAATCCTGCAGACCCCCTTAAAAGACAACTGAAAATTTCTGACTCCATATTCCTCTGGTTTCAGACTGCTTAATCACATCATCAACCTGATGCATAATAAACAGATTCTGTTCACAGAATAATCAATCAAGTAAATGGTTAGATTATGCGAAAAAGTTACAGATATTTCTCACCATCGTTATTGAATAATATGTCTTTACACAAACAATATTAATATTTTAAGTGTAAGCCCTGACTCACTGAAAGAAATATCTGTTATCGGAATCAAAAATATATAGTTATCAAAATACATTAATTTCAAATTTAAAATTAATGTAAAACGATTTAGTAAATGTTATGATATTATAAATCCACTCCTCCATGTTTAGAGGAGTATTTGCAGACTGGACGCTCGTATATAGTTACTTACCTTTATACATATTCTAACATAAGCATTTACCAACCTTACAGGGAACAGACCATAGTAGTTTATATTTCCATTCAGGTCTGAATGCACCGATAGAATATATCATCTTTTTATTATTATTCTGACAATACCTTCGTGCTTTATCTATATTCAGCCACATAAGGACACTTCCCGGACTTAGTTTCATGCAATTCTCATCATTCAGAACTGCACCATTTGGAACGTCATAATAAACATTACATGAGCTTTCAGATTTCAGTACTATATCAATAGCACACGGTTTATTATCCCAGAATAGCACATGGCCAAACATAAGTTCTCGTAAGTGAGAAATAAACATTAACAGATTATCATATTCGTAGCAAGGTAGCGTACCTCCAAACCGGGAATGAAAAAGTGATATATAAGAGCTGGATATTTCTTTATCGGATAACTGGCTTATACACTTAATCTCTCCGCCATTCCTGATAAATCTCTGGATTTCATTTCGGCGAGTTTTTTCAAATTTAGGTGAAAAAGATTCCTTTATAATACAATTTTGTTTCTTTCTGGCTATTTTCCATGTTGCATTGATAATATTTGGTTTATTTATAATTGATAATTTATTGGTTTTATCCGGAAAAAAACATCTTGCATGTGGGGAAAAAGGAATTAATACCTCATCAGATGAGAGAGGATAAGACCTTCTTGCCATTATCCCAATTTGTTTTCCATTGCACAGAAAATATGAGCCTTTGATATCACCATTTTTTTCATAGTGAAAAAAATCAAACTTCCAGTCATGATGTATCATAAAATATGAAACAACATCCGGATGCATGTTTACACTACCACCGTATTTTTCAAAAGTTTTTTTATACGTTTCGAATGTAGATGGTTTCCAGGCCGTAATAATGCGCTTTATATTTTTAATTGACAAAGTCATATCCTCGGCGTTTTTTATATATTATGACTGCAACACCACAATAATTATGATTATGATAAATATTATTTAAAATCAACTTCCATTTGTTGTTGAATTGAAAGGTGTTTTGTCGTTTCTATACAGTATTTAATATAATCAGTAAACTTTGGCGGTTTAGGCATTCCGATACTCAGTAGCTTGTCGTTACTGAAACAAACATTGAGCATACTGAACGCTCCATATAAACGAATGGCTTTTAACATAAGGCGTTCGTTACAGGGGCCAAAAATATTTTTAAAATCATGACGGCTCATTGCCAGTATGTCATAACTGACTTTAGTATATCTGTTTCCAACAGGATCACAGTTCAAAGCACGGGCTACAGCTTCGTCAATAGCAGAGAACGTCACACTACTTTCTTTACCTGCTGATATATGAACAATATCACCATTAATTAACGAGCTTTCAAGCAACATTAGCAATGCATCAGCACAATAATCTACAGGGATAACATCTATTTTATCATCCAGAGAGCACATAAATTTTTGCAACATTAACCCCATTCTGAATACCCAGAAAATACTGGTTGAAGGTAAGCACCCTAAATGACTGTGGCCAACAATAATTGATGGTCGGGCAACCAACAAGGGTAAATCAGGACACTGCTTACGCATCAGATATTCTATTGTTGCTTTTGAATGCGTATACTCCACTAAATGTTCACCTGTTTCTGATGAAGCAGACTCTTCCTTAACTAGCGAACCCGTATCAGGTGTACAAGACATAGCAGTACCAACATGAAGGAAGCGTTTCAGTCCTGCCACTTTAGCCATTCTTCTTGCAAAAGCAAGTGTACCTGTAACATTCACATTCCATATAAAAGGATTATTACCAAAAGAAGCTATAGCCGCACAGTTTATAACATGAGTGACTTCATCAAGACGAGGATCCATGAGAAAGGCTTCCGGATTATTTAGATCCCCAGGCAAGATGTTATCATTAGTTAATGCATGCAACCTTTCCTCACAAACATTAAATTTACGCATATTTTCTTTAATTCTTTCCAGTCCCGCTTGTGGAGTAGGTGCTCGTACTAAAAGTAGCAAATTTATATTATTACAGTTATCCAGCAGCTTATCCAGGACCGCGCCACCAAGAAATCCTGTTGCACCTGTAAGTAATAACAATTTCATATCTAACCTCTTTTGTTTTCATGTAATCATTATAAAAATAAATTATCTTACATAAACAATGATTAAACAAAATCAAGAGAGACTAAATGTAAAAACAATGTTTGTTTTTATACGGCAGGATCCTTCAGGTTATTGCGTGTGTTTTTATTGGATGGTCTGCTTATTATTGATGAGTAATAGCATTATAATAAAGTTCATATTGTTAACATCGCTTATCAATTATTTTTATGTCGATAACACTGTGTCGTTATGCATGAAGAGTGGCAGGGCAGCATCGTTAAAAATACAAGAGTTAACAGAAACACTTTTATCGTGGAGCACATATACCCTCCACATATTATAAAAAATCAAAAGACCACCATCAGAAGTGCTGGCCTTTTGTTTATCATATTTAAAGTGTCATGAAAAAGTTAAAAACAGGCATGCTTCAGGTTAAAAATAATACTTCAGACCAGCTGTGGTCATAAAGTTATAGCTTTCAATGCCTGCACCATTTTTGGTGTGATCCGATACATTCAAATTTCTGGAGTACAGAGAAGTATCACCTTTCTTATTAGTAATACGGTTCCATGTTCCTTCGACATAAACTTTAGCTGCAGGTGTAATATAATAACCAGCATGTAGTGAGACAGAGTAATAGTTCTGATTATTTACATCGCTACGATAGGTGATCCTTTTCTCAGGGTTGTAATGCTCATCATTATCCGATGCCTTCACCCATCCGCTATATTTGAAACTCCCCCCGAACTCAAAGCTATCATACCGATAATTACCGATTAACCCTATATAGGGCATTTTAAAGTGTTGTTTGTAGCCTATAGCTCTTTCACCATCTGGAAATGATCCCGTTTCATCCCGGAAGCCTCCCTCACTACTATAGATATAAGAGCCTCCTTTTGCTGTAAAGCTATAACGATTTTCCTGGTAACCAGCCATAAGACCTAACTGATAGTCTGGTTGATTCAGGAGCCATCCCTTAATATTCAGGTCGAATTCATTAGCAAAATTTAGACGGGTATTCGGATGTTTACTCTCATCAGTCCAGGTTCCGGGATTGCTCGTATCCAGCCAGTCCCTGTCCACCATATTGCCTCCACGACCAGCTAATGTTGTCCACCCTGAGGCACCGACAGATACTCTGGGTAACAGATCCCAGTTAAATGCTCCCTTGACAATTGGCGCATTACTGTATTTCCAGTCCAGCTGGCTGGCTTTGCGCCCTTTTTCTTCAGGCAGATAAACCCGTTCTTTGGCCTTGCCACTTAAAGTGCCAAAACCAATCTCCGTACTGATTTTCTCCGGTGTAAAAGAAAGCCCAGTATCAGAAGCCAGTGCAGCAAACGCTACAGGAGCTGAGAGTGCAGTAGCAAGAATCTTTAAGTACATAGACAAGTTAACTCCATTCCACTCGTTTGTTTTTGATAAATATTTTTTTATTTACTCGTAGTAGTCAACTGAAAAATGCTGTTTTGTTTAACGTTTGTTTACAATGCGGCCACATGTCGCTTTATTTATTCCCTTTTATGTCAGAATATCAGGGGAGTCAGTCAAACCCGGTATGATTACTGCCCCGGTCATCCATGATCCAGGAAATATCAGGGCATACAGGGCGCTGGTAACTGCGAATAAGGCCCTGGTCGGACACTTTATGCCGGGAACGTCTGTAACGCGGAAACCGGTACCTTCTTCCCGGGTTTATTTTGTTAACTCTTATCTAAAGGGAGACAAAATGGCCAAATCCAGCGATTATGAAGCAATCAGGGTCTTTATTAGCGTTAATGTCGGCAAAGATACCAATAACGCCATTACAGTTAATTATTCAGATAGCGTTTGTGCGACAAGGCATTACCATTCGACGAAAATAAACTCAGGTGGTTGATATCAGAAATCAACCGTGGCTCCACCTACAAAAAAAGTTGCTGGTTTATAAATTCCTCCTTTCTGATTAATAAGAAAACTAATAACATATGAGTGTAATTACTTGTTCAGATAAGCTAATTATCTTAGTGATTGATATTTATTTTGTTTCAGTGAAAATGATGCTTTTATTATAAAATTTATAAATACCGAGTCGGTAGTGTTTATTAGTGTAATGGAGGGGAGTGCGTAAATCGTTACATGTAACACTTCCTTCCAATAATACTTTATAAATCAATAGATGTATGATTACTTATTTTCTGAAATATCACATATATTGCTATATTTCTTAACGAGATATTCTTATTTTATTGATAATTGCATCTCTTTTATTTAATGTAAAGCTTTCTTATTAATCTTCTAATGTATTGCAAAATGGTAGATGCTGAGTAATCAACAGACTTGTATGTAAAGTCAAGATTAACGTTGCTAAAGCACGCATCAATTTTCTGATAAAAGGATGGGGTTGTTTTTTTCGATAAAAAAAATTCTTGTCTAACCGCTGGTGAAATAAGATTATTATTACCCCGAATTAATACTGAGCCTAACAATAGAATACAAAAAAAACAAAATGCTTTAAATAAGGGGAGCACTATAAGTTATCCTCTTTATTTTATGCTTACCAACTCATTTTGTTACTTTATAACATAACCCATCTTGCGTTGTAAACAGACTCGTTTTAGTTCCATGCACCTTTTGAGATCGTGACCAAATAATGGCGTTAGTGATGTTCTTCCAGTGTCATATGGTTAAGTGGTTGATATGGCGTTCACTGTTATATTCTGACAACCAGTTTGCCGCCAGTTCCCGCTTTTCATCCAGCGTTCTGAACAGACAAAAACCGAGTATTTTTGTTCGGTATGTCCGGTTAAAACTCTCGATAAAAGCGTTCTGCGCCAACTTACCTGATTGGGTAATCTCCAGTTTTACTACATGTTTTTCTGCGCATTCCGTCCGTGTTGGATAAAAAAATTCCTGGCCATAATCCATGCGAATCATAGCTGGATAGACATGGTTTTCCGCAATCCTACAGAGTACCGCTACCACTTGTGAAGCTGGCAGATTCAGATTGTTTTCAATCGACAACGCCTCATAGTTAAAGTCATCAACGACATTGAACGTGCGGAAAAGACGAGCACAGAACAGAGCATCATACATAAAATCAACAGAGCAG
Organism: Escherichia sp. MOD1-EC6162; assembly: GCF_002965125.1. NCBI lineage: Bacteria > Pseudomonadati > Pseudomonadota > Gammaproteobacteria > Enterobacterales > Enterobacteriaceae > Escherichia > Escherichia sp. MOD1-EC6162. The sequence goes on along the minus strand of NZ_PTSB01000050.1, from coordinate 2,512 downwards.
CTCTGATTAACTGCTTCCGGCGTAGTGAGTGACGAGGATTACGCACCGACAACCGTTGTTTGCCCCTACGGAGAAAAGCCGCCTTTATGCCTAGATAGAAGAAGTACGGTCCTCTTCCACTAATAAAGAACCGTCAGATGCTCAGGCTCGCCATATCCAGAAAGAGCTGAAGCAGGTTACCAACGAACGGGACATACTAAAAAAGTGCGGCGTACTTCGCAAAACGGTCCGACTGAGGTATTTATCCATGACAATATCTGGTGCTGGACTGTTCTCCTGATCTGTCGGATGCTGGATATTCATCCCTGTGGCTTGACTCCTGGCTTCAGTTGCCGCATTCACAACGCCATCAGGTAGAGCTTAAACAGACAGGACAGATTAAACAGTTCTGGTTGGAATCGTGGGCATCAATGGTTATCGCAATCTCCCTCTGGAGCTGCGGGATAGCGGGCAACAGAGGAGAACCAACAGAGTCTGGCGACCGATGAAATATGCCAGGATAAAAGTTCAGCTCGGATACCGGAATCCGCAGGCACATAAAGGTCAGGTCAGAATAGTGTCGCCCAACAGGCTCCAGCTACAATTCAACCCGGCTTCTCCGGATGGGGTTGCCTGGATAACGGAAAAATCTACATCAGTACCCAAGATGGCTGTATCTTGCTGTGTTTGTTGAGCTATGCTTACCCAAAATTATCAGCTGGTCAATGCAATGCGCTCATGACAAAGGATATTGTCATGAGCGCATTGCTGATGGATGTATAGCGGCGTAATCCCCAAAAAAAGATGCTGGTTGTCAGTAAACAAGCCATGAATGACAGTCGCTCCTGAAATCATAAGACCTGGAGGAGTGTATGCTCCGTTGCAGTAATTACCACGATACGCTTGCAGAAATTTTTTCCAGTTACTGAAGCGTGAACGGATAAAGAAAAAGCTCTTCGGAACGCGGGAAGACGCCTCCAACGATATTTTTGAACATCGAAATGTTTTATAACAATAAGCGTCGGCATGGTTCCTGCGAACAGATGTCAACAATAGAATATGAAAACCATTATTATCAACAACTTGGAATAAGTAAGACTACCCGTGGCGATTCAATATTAGATCATTGATGGAGATATAAATGGCTCACTTTTTATCGGTTGTTGACGATACGTTTATCAAGTATGCATGAGAATTTCTTCATACCAGCTATATGAGACGTTATGACTAATAATCTTACTCCCAAAATGACTATGTTGTTGCAGTTTGGTTTATTGACTCTTGTCTATAGTTCGCCAAATGCCAAGATGAGGGAGCGAGGAACTTTACTGTCTACGCCTCTCTTCCTGGTTACAAAGACAAGCGTAAAACTCACCATCCATTAAAACTAAAGGCACTTTTCTGAGCAGAGTTTTCATCTACAAGATAAAAGCTATTTTACAGCCGTAAAGTCCAGTGAAACGAAAGAGAGGTTAGTGAATTAATTACTTGATATATTAAAGTATAATGGGCGTAGATAGCACCTTAATACGAAATCTTGTCAGGCTTTCCCGGTAATTAGTAATACTGTTGAAACAAAGCGAGAAGGGGTTAGCCCAATTTACGCAAATAAATAATAATCTTGCTTATGATTAATTCCAAATAAGTATATTTTTCCAGTAGATGCCGGGCATTAACTAAGAGAACCCAGAACACCACTTTCATTGTTATGGAAAACATGGACAATGTTAATGAAATATATCTCTCACCGCGCCATCATTTGTACCTTGACACTGTTGATCGTTATTATCACCGTTTTGTTCACCTTTCTGAGAAGCTCTGATGTGCCAGAATATATTACTGCCCCGGTGCGCAAAGGCGATATAGAAAATTCTGTTCTGGCGACTGGCCGTATTGATGCAATTGAACGGGTAAACGTAGGGGCACAGGTATCAGGGCAATTAAAATCACTGAAAGTGAAACAGGGCGACCATGTGACTAAAGGGCAGTTGATTGCCGAAATTGACGACCTACCTCAGTGTAACGATTTGCGTAATGCCGAAGCTGCGCTCAACGAGGTGAAAGCAGAACTTCAATCTAAGCAGGCGCTCCTGAAACAGGCTGAACTGCGTTTTAAACGCCAGTTCCGGATGTTAAGAGAAAATGCCAGCTCACAAGAAGATTTTGAGTCTGCGGAGGCAATGCTTGCGACCACTCGCGCTGAATTACTGTCTCTGAATGCCAAACTGGTCCAGGCACAGATAGAAGTGGATAAGAAAAAGCTTGCCCTTGAATATACGCGAGTCGTTGCGCCGATGGATGGAATTGTTATTGCCATTGTCACTCAGCAAGGGCAAACCGTTAACTCAAACCAGAGTGCCCCAACAATTATTAAACTCGCTCGTCTGGATGTCATGACCATTAAAGTGAAGTGGTCAACAAAAACTGGCCACCGAGTTAGAGTTTTTCCAGTATCGATTTTCCGATTCGTTTGGGGGTAATCCACCGTTATATTCGTGCGGTCTTAGTGCGCTGTAATATCCAACGATATAGT
>NZ_PTSB01000004.1:0-173208 GCF_002965125.1 Escherichia sp. MOD1-EC6162 | reverse complement strand
GGTTTGCCGTCTTCACCTTGCCGCCGTTCGTCAGTTCGTCACGGTTCGCTTCACACCATCCCTGAACGCCTTTTGAAAGGGTTTCGATACTGGTTTTAAGGGGCGCAATCTGTGAGGCGTATTTCTCCGTAATCTCAGCGATAGCGTCATTCATTTCTGTTTCAAGTCGTGCCGCTTCGCGTTGCAGGTCACCAATCCGGCGGATATCACATACCACGGCATCGCGGGATTGCGGAACATAAGCCGCTGCGGCGTTCTTGATTCGTTTTGCTGGTTTAGCCATATAAATAAAGCTCCTGTTAATTAATATTCGCTGTATACAATGCTGGATACAGCACGATTGCTTAATTCCATCTTTTGGGCTATCACATGAATAGCCAGCCCGTCTTTATAAAGTTCTCGACACAAATATTTGTCGTGCTCACTGATTCGATATGCACACAACGATATTCCGTGCCTTCTGGCGTGTGCCCGTAGGGCGGTTGTGGCAACGTTCAGTTTTTTCGCCATTTCCTCGACGGTCATTTTCCCGACACTGGCTTCGATAAATTCCCGGTCTTCGCGTGACCAGCGTTTACGCTTACACATCATTCCGGTCACCACTCAGTACAACATGGGGTCGCGCAGTGATGCCGGAATATGCCGTAGCGATAACTGAACCGCTTTCAGGGCAAGGGAAGAATACGTCCCCTGCGTCCAGCCTTTCGCCATTTGCCGGTAATCGCGCCAGATGTTCTGCCACTGCTCCCGTGCGTCCGGGTCTGACGCGCTGATGTATTCGCGGTCCATGACGTATTCCCATAAATCCTCGTTAAACGCACCGCCAAACGTGATGGCATTAGAGATGTTTTCACCACAATAACGCGCACAAATGCTGTAATGGTCAAATGTAATCAGATAAGTAGTTTCACCATGCTCATAAACTTTGCGGGTGAAAATAAACTCGCGTAATTCTCCTGGATTGTTATTACGCATTTTAATTCGAATTAATGCCTGAATTTCGTTTCTGATTTTGGCGTTCATTGTCAGCGTTCCTTTCAGTGACGTGTTCCTTCAACTGTCGCTTCTGTGACACTGCCACCCGAAATGACGCCATCATTTTTCAGTATTTCAATGGCCTCATGGGCTGATTCGCGAACGATATCCCGTCTTTTTTCCAGAACCAGTAACGCTATCGCACCAGCAAGCGTGTACTCATCACCATCCAGTTCTGCGCTGTGGTCCACGTTAACATTGGTGCGTAAATGCTGCCCTTTAACTTCAGATGTCACATTTTTGATTTCGATAATGACTTTTGCCATTTTGTTATTCCTCACAAATAAATAAGCCGTTATTAACGCCAGATAATCTGGCAACCATTAAGGCGTGCCGTCCATACTGAACGGGCAACCCCTGATTTATGCTCCATAATCCTGACAGCATTCCTGACAAGCTCCGGTGGTGGGCAGGTGATTTCAAGCACCGGGCGGGCTACGCCCAGCCAGGATTCGTTGACGTGGCTGCCGCGCTCTTGTAACCAGCTCTTTACTTCCGTTGCCATTTTGATATTCCGTGACATCATGATTTCGCTCTCCTTACGTGCGCAGCAGGGTTGAAATATCAACGTCCAGGTCTAATTCACGGAAAGCCTGACGCAGATAATCTTCATTAACACGTTCACCTTTACCGTGGGCGGTCATGGCAGCAAGGCGCAGCGAGTGGTTCAGGATGCGAAGCGCACCTGGCTTTTGTGCAATCTGCTGTAATAATTCCCGCTCGTTTTCGCCGGTAATTTGCCAGGCATCCGCAATGGCTTTTACATCATCAATTTTGGTTTTATTAATTGCCGTCCGCTTTGCAATACGGGAAAACAGGCGGGCAAATTCAACCGTTCTGTTACCACCGGTCATGTTTGAATAAACACGGTGATTCCCCATCAGAACAAGACCAATACGGGCGGATTCCTGTAACAGGCGGAGTTCTTCCAGAACCTCAGCGCCAAGATGATCAGCTTCGTCGATAATGACCAGCCCCTGCGTACCTTCAAGGCGGCGTCGCAAAGCGCGGGAGAGTGGCCCCTTACGGCGCGGTGCGTCATTCATTCCCAGTTCATAAGCCAGTTCAGTCAGGCATTCCAGAACACTGGCACAGGATGGGGTAATGGTGATCATCCAGACATTGTTATTGGTGCGCCGAAATTCGCGGGCCGCTTCAGTTTTTCCCACACCTGGATTACCGCAGATAACAGAAATACTTTCAGTCAGACTGGCAAAACGCATACTCGTCCAGATTTGGCGTGCTGTTCTGGTTTCCACAAAACGCGGGGGTTCTGGCAGCTCTGCGGCGCGGTGATAGTTCTCCAGCCAGCGTTCCAGCGTCTGCGCGACACGGTCATTGTCGCCGTTGTACTTGTTATTCACGAATGCGCTTAACGTTCCTGCGGCCACGCCGGACTCGCGGGCAATTTGTGCATAAGTTGTTTTTTCACTTTCTACAAGCGTGCGCAGTCCTGCGCGAATATCGGAAATATTCATCTGAATAACCTCGTAATTAAATTTTGTTTAAACGTTAATTAAATGGCTTTTTTACGTCTGTTCTGTTCCAGAATATCCAGCGAATGATTCAGATATTCATCACGATCAGTTTCATATTCCTCATCGGGTTCCTGGTATTTCACCTGCACCGTGTTACCGGAAGGCCGGAAAATACCAACAACTCTTGATTCTGGTGCTGCCGGTTCGGCTATCTGCGGCAGCAGTTCAGCAACTTCCAGCGCGTCCATTTGTTTCTGCGCCTTAATGGCTGCTTTAGTTGCAGATTTCAGTTGTTTCTGGCGGCGGCGATATTCACGGCCTGCCGCAGCATCATTAAACGCAACAGGTGCCAGACATTCCGCTTCACAGATAAATCGACCGTCCAGGGTGTAGCAATAAACCGTGCTGTGTAGCTGCTGCGGATCAAATCTGACCACAACTTTTTTCACACCGGCATTCATTAACGCCATGTTGTAATAAACGTTTTTCGCGCCTTTAAGGGAGCCGCCAACTTTAAGCGTAAACTCGCCTTTGCGTGAAACGTTCACCGCCTCGGCAGGCAGTAACAGCATCCGTTTTTGCTCTTCGGTAGGCTTACGCACAATCGTTCTGGCGTATTCACGCTCGAAAACATCATCAAACGAGAGTTTACCCCTGCACATTTCTGTTTCACGGCCTGTTCTGGCATTAAACATCGCAACACCTTCAGCAAGGGTTTTCAGAAACAGCTCTGCATCAACAGCGCGGTCGCCATAGTTATCAGGTTTTGCCTGCGGATTAGGCCCCGTATATGCGCCAGCCAGTGCCGGATGCTTATCAACGTATTCCTCAAGCCCACCAACACCGAAAGCACGTTCAACAGGTTTTGCCTGGCCCCAGCCTTTACCCGCAACAACGCTTGTCCAGTGCATTTTCGCACCCATCAGTAAAAACAGTCCTTTTGGATCGTCCTCTTTTACCTTAAAGCGGTAGCGATTGGGCGCGCCTCCCGTCAGCCATTTATTCGCAGCACCACGGGTGTTATCAATGGTGATGTGAAAATCCTCCGGGATACCGTAGCGAGTCACAACATCCATGAACGAGAGGCGAATTGAATCAATGTTCTCGCTCACATCGCAGCGCCAGCCCAGAATTTTTCGGGTTTTCACATCCTGCCAGAACCATGTTTTCGGGCGGATCACATCACCGTTAAACCAGCGTACAAAGACGTTATGCAGATAACCGTCGCCGTTGATCCACTGCATGGCGTCCAGGTGTTCCACAGTTCGTTGTTGTGCCGGTATCAGATGCATCAGTGCATGTTCACCTTCACGGCAGGCAACAACCATTGCCTCGTCCAGTTGCTGAATCCGGCGAAAGGCCGTGGCACGGGAGGGAATACTCCAGCCATGCTCGCGGGCTGCCAGTTCCAGACGCTCATAACATTTGCGGAAGGCGGGTTTTTCCGGTCGCAGAAAATCTGCAATCAGAAACTGCCAGGCATCCTCGTCAAATTCACTTTTGTGAACATTGCGACGGGATGCACCACGTCCATCAACAAGTGCAGCCGCCCAGTCAGGCTTCGCAAACTTCTGTACCTGGTAATACTTGTCCCGCAAAGTGGATGCGCTGACCTGGTAATGCCCTGCAACGGTCGCAAAAGCCGTTTTCGTTGAAATCCCCTGGTTCAGCATTTCGTCTGCAGCCTGAACCGCAGGCAACCATTTTTCAGCAAGTCTGCGCTGAGAATCGCTGGCTTTATCCCATTTGCTCCACAGCACCTCACGATCATAATCATGGGCTTCCAGCGTGGGGCGGGCGATTTCAAAATACCCCTGGCTTGTTTCTATTTGCTCAGATTTTAATAACAACTCAGCACGTGCTGCCGCTGGCAGAACTGATATATGAAATTCCAAAGCCTTTGAACCCGTACGCTTGCGACGTAGTTCTGGATGATTGGCTGCAAGCTTTTCAAGATTGCGGCGAATACTCACCTCATGTTTAGGAAAGCATGACATTCCTACGCATTCTTGCGCTGTTACCCAATGGGTTAACATGATGTTTTCTCCATATACCGAGAAGGCCAAATCTGGGCTGGTTCCATATCCAAATATCTAGCAATGATTGCTTCGTATCGTGGTATATGGCAGCGAAATACGTTACGCATAGTGTCAGGCTTTAAGCCTGCCTCTCTGGATAATTGAGATAGTGTCTTCCCCTTCATACGAACAGCAGCCTTTATCTGCTCTGCGTGCCAGTCTTGGTTTTTTGCTGACATTCTGCGATCCTTACTTTCTTAACGTTTTCGGTAACTGATACCGGCTACCGCTATCGGGAAAAACGATAGCGCAGAAAAATGCGCATTTCAAGAGTTGTGCGCATTTTTATTTTAACCAATGCAAATCAAAGCATTCTGTAAAATTCTTTATATAACAGAGGGATTGAGCATGACAGGTGAAAAAGAAAGCAAAAATGCAGAGCGCATTTTTATGCCATCTGAAATAATGCGTTTCAAGGAACGCCTTGAAGAGGCAATGAATGGAGAATCAAGCCGGGCGTTTGCAGCTAAGTGCGGACTCTCTGATGGGGTTATCAGAAACTACCTGTCTGGCAAGACATACCCGTCTTTAGATCGATTAGCACAAATAGCCTACGCAACAGGGCGTCCAATAGAGTGGTTTATCCAAAGTCAGAGCATGCCAATGGTTGAGCATAAAAATACTCAAGAGAATAAAAATTCTCAACCTGACCGCAGCACATTGAAAACTAAACTGATCGCAATTGTCGAATTGTTAGAGGACAAGGAACTGCATTCTGCGATTGAGTTGTTCAGAAAGAAAGGATTTGAAGCTCTTATGCCTGAGATTTTTTCTTCCGATGATTCTATCCAGGCTAATTTGCAAGGTATTTCGCAGCAAACCTTACAAACAGCCAAAATGCTTGAATCATTACCAACAGATACTCGTAAAGAGATTTTGTCAAAGTATGGTATTTATGAACAGGAAGGTCTTGTAGCTCCTTCACAAGAACCACAAGATGTAAAAAAAGCCGTATAACAACCATGAACCAGCTAAAACATACTTCACCTCACATAATCACACATGTAACATACCTAAACGGCATGAGCTGATTTGTGATATGAGTCATTTGGTTACAGCCTGGTTGTTATCGGTTTTGAACGTTTTTTGAAGCTGTTATTGAAATGATTTGCAGTGTTTTTGTTTTTCGTATTTTCAATGAAACAAAAGCAATTTTTTACTATCTTTCGCGTTTCATTGATTAACGACTAAAATTTGCGCTACAGGCTTGCAAGCCCCACCAAATCTAATCCCATCAGATCCCGAATAATCCAATGTCCTCCCGGTTTTTTTCGTACTTCAAGTGAATCAATACATTCGACCACATATTTGCCATCGTCGAAGAGTTTGGTCTGCGACTTCATCAGTCACCAACCAGCAATGATATTCGCTCCCTGGCAGAAGCATTTAAGCAGTAATTAAAAAACCGCTCTCATCGAATGGATGAGAGCGGCTTCAAATTGTTGACATCATTTTGTCGGATGCGGCGTGAACGCCTTATCCGACCTACACTATTATTTCGCTTTCCGGCGCAGTGTTTTAAACGCCACAAACAGGAACACAATCCACACCGGCAGCAAAATTGCCGACAAGCGCATATCATCCATCGTGCACATCAACAGCAAAATCATGCCGAGGAAGGCAATGCAAAGATAGTTGCCAAACGGATAGAGCAGCGCCTTAAACTGTGTTTCACGCCCCTGACGTCGCATCGCTGCACGAAAACGCAGATGCGCCAGGCAGATCATAATCCAGTTCAACAGCAAGGTTGCCACCACCAGTGCCATCAGCAAACCAAACGCTTTTTGCGGCAACAGATAGTTGATCAACACCACCAGTGAGGTGATCGCCCCGGAAAGCATCAGCGAGTTGATCGGCACGCCGCGACGGCTAACACGGGTAAGGAACTTCGGTGCGTTACCCTGGACGGAAAGGCCAAACAGCATCCGGCTGTTAGAGTAAACCCCGCTGTTATACACTGACAGCGATGCCACCAGAATGACGAAGTTCAGCGCAGAAGCCACCACGTTGCTGTCGAGGTTATGGAAAATCATCACAAACGGGCTACTGTTAGATTTCACTTCCACCCACGGGTAGAGCGCCAGTAATACCACCAGCGAACCGATATAAAACAGCAAGATACGATAAACCACCTGATTTACCGCCTTCGGGATGCTTTTTTCCGGATCGCGCGCTTCAGCGGCAGTGATCCCAATCAGCTCCAGGCCGCCGAAGGAGAACATGATCACCGCCAGCGACAAAATCAGCCCGTTCCAGCCAGTGGCAAAGAAACCACCAAAGCGCCAGAGGTTATCGATACTGGCTTTCTCGCCGCCGTGACCAGAAAACAGCAGCCACAGACCAAAACCGATCATGCCGATAATCGCCAGCACTTTAATCAGCGCAAACCAGAACTCGGTTTCGCCATACAAGCGCACGTTCACCAGGTTAACGGCGTTGATGATAATAAAGAAGGCGGCGGCCCAGACCCACGTAGGAACATCCGGGAACCAGTACTGCATATAGATGCCCGCAGCGGTCAGCTCTGCCATTCCCACCAGCACGAACATTACCCAATAGTTCCAGCCGGAAAGGAAGCCTGCAAACGGTCCCCAGTATTTATAAGCAAAGTGGGCAAACGAACCGGAAACCGGCTCCTCAACCACCATCTCGCCAAGCTGGCGCATAATCAGGAAAGCGATGATCCCGGCGACGCCGTAGCCCAGCAACACGGCCGGCCCCGCCATCTGAATCGCCGGGCCAATGCCAAGAAACAGACCAGTACCAATTGCACCGCCCAGCGCAATCAGTTGAATATGACGGTTATGTAATCCCCGATGAAGCGTCGGCTCTTGATTCGACGCGGTATCTTCCGATACGGTTGACGCGTTTTTCACGCCTTTCCCCTGTGTGTCTTTTTTAATGAGGGGCATCTTTTAACATTTAGTGCTGGTCGTCGCAAGACACAATCCACACAGTTAAACCGGGTATCCTTTATCTTATGCAAATTGCCGACAAAAAGTACTCTGTTATTGCCAAATAAGGTGTTAACGCCTTATTTGGCCTACAGAAACGTGCAAATTCAATAAATTATAATTCACGCTGTAGGCCTGATAAGGCATAGCGCATCAGGCAATTTTGCCTAAACCCGATGACGGTGCAGCCACATCAACTTATACGCCGCCGGGATAATAAACAGCGACAGCAACGGTGCGGTGATCATACCGCCAATCATCGGCGCAGCGATGCGACTCATCACTTCGGAACCCGCCCCTGTTCCCCACAGAATCGGCAGCAGACCAGCGATAATCACCGCCACCGTCATCGCTTTCGGGCGCACGCGCAGTACCGCGCCGTGATACAACGCCTCATCCAGCTTCTGTTCACTAAAGGTTTGCGGATTATCCAGCGACGGCTCTGCCTCTATGGCGTGACGTAAATACATCAACATCACCACACCAAACTCGGCAGCGACTCCGGCGAGAGCGATAAAACCGGTGCCCGTTGCCACGGAAAGATGAAAGCCCATCCACCACAGGAACCAGATACCACCCACCAGCGCAAACGGTACACTGCTGATAATCAACAACGCTTCGCCTACGCGACGGAACGCCAGATATAACAGCACGAAAATGATCATCAACGTCATCGGCACCATGAGTTTCAGCTTATGGTTCGCGCGCTCCAGTAACTCGAACTGCCCGGAGAACGCCACACTAGTGCCCGGTTTCAACTGCACTTTCTCGGCAATCGCTTTTTGCAGATCGTGAACCACCGACACCATGTCACGGTCGCGAGCGTCGATATAAATCCAGCTCGTCGGTCGCGCATTCTCGGTTTTCAGCATTGACGGTCCGCCAGAGACTTTGACGTCAGCAACGTCAGCAAGGGTGATTTGCTGTTTCATCGGCGTCAGAATCGGTAGCTGTCGCAGCGCCTGCGGGCTGTCGCGCCAGCTTTGTGGATAACGCAGATTAATCGGGTAACGAGCAATCCCTTCCACCGTTTCGCCAACCATCGCTCCGCCCACTGCGGATGTCACAAACAACTGCACATCCGCCACCGTCATACCGTAACGCGCGGCTTTTTCGCGGTTAATCTCAACGTTGATATAGCGCCCACCTTCCAGGCGTTCGGCAAGCGCAGAAGCCACGCCTGGCACCGTTCGCGCCACTTCTTCGATTTGTTCCGCCATCGCGTCGATATCCGCCAGCACGTTGCCGGAAACCTTAATCCCGATGGGACTTTTAATACCGGTCGAGAGCATATCGATACGGTTACGGATTGGCGGCACCCACAGATTTGCCAGCCCCGGCAGCCGCACTGTGTTATCCAGCTCTTCGATGATTTTGTCCATCGTCATACCTGGCCGCCACTGATCCTGCGGCTTAAGTTGAATGGTCGTTTCTACCATCTCCAGCGGAGCAGAATCAGTTGCCGTTTCCGCTTTCCCGGTCTTGCCAAATACCCGCGCCACTTCCGGCACGCTCATGATCAGCTTGTCAGTTTTTTGCAGCATACTCGCCGCTTCCGCCGCGGAAATCCCCGGTAGCGTCGAAGGCATATACAGCAAGTCCCCTTCATTGATCTGCGGTAAAAATTCGCCGCCAACTTTATTGAGCGGCCAGATTACCGTCAGCACCGAAAGCGCCGCCACCAGCAGTGTGGTTTTTGGCCAGTGCAATACTTTCAGCAACAGCGGATGGTAAATCCGAATCAAAAAGCGGTTGAGCGGATTACTACTTTCTGGCGGAATTTTGCCACGGATCCAGTAACCCATCAGGATCGGGATCACCACGATTGCCAGCAGCGCAGCCCCCGCCATCGCATAGGTTTTAGTGAACGCCAGTGGACCAAACAAACGCCCTTCCTGTCCTTCAAGGGTGAAGATCGGGATAAACGACAACGTAATAATCAGCAAGCTGATAAACAGCGCTGGCCCTACTTCAACAGAAGCATCGGTGATCACCTGCCAGCGTGTTTTATTATCCAGCGGGGCGTCAGGATGCTGATGCTGCCACTCTTCCAGCCGTTTATGGGCATTCTCGATCATGACGATAGCGGCATCGACCATCGCCCCGACGGCAATCGCAATACCGCCCAGCGACATAATATTGGCGTTCAGCCCCTGAAAGTGCATGACAATAAAAGCAATACACAACCCCAGCGGCAACGAAATAATCGCCACCAGCGCCGAGCGCACATGCCAGAGGAACAGCGCACAGACTACCGCCACCACAATAAACTCTTCCAGCAGCTTGCCGCTGAGATTGTCGATAGCGCGGTCAATAAGCTGGCTGCGATCGTATGTTGTAACTATCTCCACGCCTTCCGGCAGGCTGCTTTTCAGCGCTTCCAGTTTGTCCTTCACGGCGGCAATAACTTCACGGGCGTTTTTGCCGGAGCGCAGGATAACGACCCCACCCGCCACTTCGCCTTCGCCGTTCAGCTCCGCAATACCCCGGCGCATTTCCGGCCCAACCTGAACCTTCGCTACATCACGCAGATAAACGGGAACACCATTTTCACTGGCTTTTAAAACGATGTGATTAAAGTCGTCGAGCGTTTGCAGATAGCCACTGGCACGTACCATATACTCTGCTTCCGCCAGTTCAATCGACGAACCGCCTGCTTCCTGGTTTGAGGCATCCAGCGCACTTTTCACTTCTGCGAGACTGATGCCATATTGCGCCAGGCGCTGAGGATCGATAACTACCTGATACTCTTTTACCACACCGCCCACCGATGCCACTTCCGCAACATTGGGGATGGTTTTTAGCTCATATTTAAGAAACCAGTCCTGCAATGAGCGTAAATCAGCCAGATCGTGCTTCCCGCTGCGATCCACCAGCGCGTATTCATAAATCCAGCCAACGCCCGTGGCATCTGGCCCCAACTCGGCACTGACACCCGCAGGCAGCTTACCCTGCACCTGGTTGAGGTACTCCAGCACCCGCGAGCGCGCCCAGTACGGATCGGTGCCATCTTCGAAAATGACATACACATAAGAGTCGCCAAACTGCGAGAAACCGCGCACTGTCTTCGCGCCCGGCACCGACAGCATGGTAGTGGTTAGCGGATAAGTGACCTGATTTTCAACGATTTGTGGTGCCTGACCGGGGTAACTGGTTTTAATAATCACCTGCACATCGGAGAGATCCGGCAGTGCATCCACTGGCGTGTTAATAATGGTCCAGGTGCCCCAGATACTCAGAAACAATGCGCCCATCAGCACCAGAAAACGGTTCGCCACCGAGCGACGAATAATCCATTCAATCATTGGTTATTCCCTCAATGCGCATGGGTAGCACTTTCAGAGCGCATCCGCTCCAGCGCACCAGAAATATTGGCTTCGGAATCAATCAGAAACAGCCCGCTGGAAACCACCTTTTCACCTTCCGCCAGACCAGAGCGTAGCGCGGTGATACCTTGTGATGCCTGGAAAACGGAAACGCGTTTCGGAACAAAACGCCCGTCGGCATCAACGGTAATCACCCGCTGTTCGCTGCCGGTGTCGATCAGCGCCTGTGACGGAATCAGCAGCATCGGTTCGCTGGCGGTATTGAGTTGCAACCAGGCGTTCATTCCCGGTTTTAGCGCCTCTTCGGCGTTGTCGACTTCCAGACGCAGTTGCAGCGTGCGGGTCGCGGCATCCACGCCGGGTAGCAGCGTCCATTTGCGAATGGTGAGCGTTTTATCGGGTCGCGCCGGAACGGTGAGCGTAAACTGCGAGGCATCTTTCACCAGCCAGGCGATGGACTCCGGGATCGCGGCAGTGACCCACACCGGGTTCATACCCTGAATTTTCGCTACCACGTTATCTTTGGCGATATTCATTCCCGCGCGCAGATCAAACGCGGTGATCACGCCATCAATGGGCGCTTTGAGCGTAAAGCGAGTCTGGATTTTTTGCGTGGCGATCAAGCGGCGAATATCGGCCTCCGGCATTCCCGCCAGTCGCAGCCGCTCAAGAATGCCTTCGATCTGGGTCGCCGTACCGCCGGTTTCACGTAGCAGTAAATACTCACTCTGCGCTTCCACCCAGTCGGGAATAGTCAGCTCGAGAAGCGGCGCGCCCTTTTTCACTTTATCACCCACGGTAAGCGGATAAACCTTGTCGATAAACCCGGCGGCGCGGGCCTGCACAATAGCAAACTGATACTCGTTGTAACTGACGTTTGCCGGGAAACTCTGGGCAAACGTCAACGACCCGCGCGTGACGGTGGCCGTTTTCACCCCCAGATTCTGCGTCTGGGTCGGGTCAATACGCACACCAGACGCAGAATTCTCTTCATCGGCATATTTCGGCACCAGATCCATATCCATAAACGGCGATTTACCCGGTTTATCGAACCGCGTATTGGGATACATCGGGTCATACCAGAATAAAATTTTACGTTCTGCGGTTGGTGTTTTTTCTGCTGGCTGTTCCGCCTGGGAAAACCAGGTAAAACCTGCCGCGGAAATAATACCGCCCGCGATCATGCTGCCGATAATAAGCGCGATTTTTTTCATTTCATTAAACCTGGGTTACTGGCTGATTTTAATATCCTGTAATAAAGAAAGGTTGCCCTGCTGGACAAAATTAAACGCCACTTTGTCACCGGTTTTAATTTCGCTCATTTTCGTCTGCGGGGTGATGGTAAAACGCATGGTCATCTCCGGCCAGTTCACGGCAGCAATCGGATCGTGATGGATGGTGATTTTTTTGCTTTCCAGATCAACACCTTTTACCACACCGGTGGCGCTAATTACCTGCGGTTGTGCTTCGCTCATCGTTTCATGATGATGTTCGTTAGCCTGCGCATTAAAGCCAATAACGGTAAACAGACTGAACATTGCGACTTGCAGTGTCTTTTTCATTTTATATCTCCTGGAGTTAAAAAATTATTGCTGCCAACCGCCACCCAGAGCGGTATATAAGGAAACTTCGTTAACCTGACGGGCATAATTCAGGTCGAGTAAGGTTTGTCGGGTAGCAAATAAAGAACGTTCGGCATCCAGCACTTCCAGATAACTTACCGCGCCGTGCTGATATAACGTCCGCGCCCGTTGCAGGGTAATTTGCAACGACGCCAGATAACGCTGCTGAGCGCTGATTTGATCATTCAGGCTTTGGCGTAACGCCAGCGCATCGGCCACTTCTTTAAAGGCGTTCTGGATTTTCTGTTCATAATTCACCACCGACTGCTGCTGGCGAATTTCAGCGATATCCAGATTGGCCTGGTTACGTCCGGCATTAAAAATGGGGATCTCAATTTTGGGGATAAAATTCCACATCCCGCTGCTGGCGTTAAATAATGACGACAGATCGCTGCTGGCGGTTGATATTCCGCTGGTCAGGCTTATAGACGGAAAAAATGCCGCGCGTGCAGCGCCAATATTGGCATTGGCTGCCATTAATGCATGTTCGGCTTCCATAATATCCGGGCGTTGCAATAAGATTTGCGATGACAAACCCGCCGGTAATTTAACGCTTTGCAAGCTGTCGCTGTTTGCTGCCTGCGCTTGCGGCAGCTTGCCGTAGCGTCCCAATAACAGTTGCAACGCATTATTCGCCTGCGCCAGTTCCCCCTGACGTTTAGCAATATCGCTACGGGTACTTTCAATCACCCCACGAGCCTGTTCCAGCGCCAGAACATTGCTGCTACCGGTTAACAGTTGTTTTTCGACAAACGCATATGACTGTTGATAATTACGCAGCGTTTCTTCGGCTATTTGCAATTGCGCATAAGCCAGTTGCTGGTTGTAATAGCTTTGCGCGACATTCGAAACCAGCAGAATATGCACCGCGCGCCGGGCTTCCTCAGTAGCTAAATAATTTTGTCGCTCGGCTTCGCTCATGTTCTTTAAGCGACCGAAAAAATCGAGGTCAAAACTGGCGTTAAGGCCAGTCGAGAACTCCCGTGTCGTGGCGGTATTGCCTTTAAGATTACCGCTCCAGTTGCCGCTACCCTCGCCGTTGAGTTGCGGGTAGCGATCGGCATCGGTCAGTCGATATTGCGCCCGCGCCTCCTGCACTTTTAGCGCCGCCATACGCAAATCCCGGTTATTCGCCAGCGCCTCGCTAATCAGCGTCTTCACCTGATTATCAACAAAAAAGGTGCGCCAGCCCGCACTCTGGTAATTATCGACCGGGTTGATCAGGCTATTCTGACTTAACGAAAACTGCTGCGGCACGGGCATTGCCGGGCGCTGATAATCCGGTGCCAGTGAGCAACCACTTAGCGCGAGGGCCACACAAAGTGTCAGGAGTTTACAATGAGACATAGGCGCATAATTTCTGGTGATTTTATGCCGCCAACTTTACCCGCCAGGCTCTGATTTTCCGGTGACAGGAAAATGACAAAATTGTCATTTTGCCAATAAGCGATTGCCATCTGATCGCGCTCCTCTAGAATTGGCCGGGCAGTATGCGGAGGAAACATGAAACTGTTGATTGTCGAAGATGAAAAGAAAACCGGCGAATATCTGACCAAAGGGTTAACCGAAGCCGGTTTTGTGGTCGATTTGGCCGATAACGGACTTAACGGCTACCATCTGGCGATGACTGGAGATTACGACCTGATAATCCTCGATATTATGCTGCCAGACGTGAACGGCTGGGATATCGTGCGCATGTTGCGTTCTGCCAACAAAGGGATGCCGATTCTGCTGCTCAGCGCGCTGGGTACGATTGAACATCGCGTCAAGGGGCTGGAGCTGGGAGCGGATGATTATCTGGTGAAGCCATTCGCTTTTGCTGAACTGCTGGCGCGGGTGCGCACCTTACTGCGGCGCGGAGCGGCGGTGATTATCGAAAGCCAGTTTCAGGTTGCCGACCTGATGGTCGATCTTGTCAGCCGCAAAGTCACCCGCAGCGGCACGCGTATCACTTTGACCAGTAAAGAATTTACCCTGCTGGAGTTTTTCCTCCGTCATCAGGGCGAAGTACTGCCCCGCTCGCTTATCGCTTCACAGGTATGGGACATGAATTTTGACAGCGACACCAACGCCATTGATGTGGCGGTGAAGCGACTGCGCGGCAAAATCGACAATGATTTTGAGCCAAAGCTGATTCAAACCGTGCGTGGCGTGGGTTACATGCTTGAGGTGCCGGATGGCCAATAAGCCATTTCAGCGCCCGTTTTCGCTGGCAACCCGCCTGACCTTTTTTATCAGCCTTGCCACCATCGCGGCATTTTTCGCCTTTGCATGGATCATGATCCACTCGGTAAAAGTCCATTTTGCTGAGCAGGATATTAATGATTTAAAAGAGATTAGCACCACCCTTGAACGGGTACTTAATCACCCTGACGAGACACAAGCCCGACGCTTAATGACGCTGGAAGATATCGTCAGTGGTTATTCCAACGTCTTGATTTCCCTGGCAGATAGCCACGGTAAAACGGTATATCACTCCCCAGGCGCGCCGGATATCCGCGAGTTTGCACGCGATGCCATACCCGATAAAGACGCACGTGGTGGTGAGGTGTATCTCCTCTCCGGCCCGACGATTATGATGCCGGGCCACGGTCACGGGCATAGGGAACACAGCAACTGGCGGATGATTAACTTGTCGGTTGGCCCGCTGGTGGACGGCAAACCGGCTTATACGCTCTACATTGCGCTGTCGATCGATTTTCATCTTCATTACATAAATGATTTGATGAATAAACTTGTAATGACTGCATCGATCATCAGCATCCTGATCGTCTTTATCGTGCTGCTGGCGGTACATAAAGGTCACGCGCCGATCCGCAGCGTCAGCCGCCAGATCCAGAATATCACTTCGAAAGATCTCGACGTTCGCCTGGACCCGCAGACCGTGCCGATTGAGCTGGAGCAACTGGTGCTGTCGTTTAATCATATGATTGAACGTATTGAAGATGTCTTTACCCGCCAGTCCAACTTCTCGGCAGATATCGCCCACGAAATTCGCACGCCAATTACGAATCTGGTGACGCAAACGGAAATTGCCCTGAGTCAGTCGCGCAGCCAGAAGGAACTGGAAGATGTGCTCTACTCTAATCTGGAAGAGTTGACGCGAATGGCGAAAATGGTCAGCGATATGCTGTTTCTCGCCCAGGCCGATAACAACCAGCTAATCCCGGAAAAGAAAATGCTCAACCTGGCAGATGAAGTCAGCAAAGTTTTCGATTTTTTCGAGGCGTTAGCGGAAGATCGCGGCGTGGAACTGCGATTTGTTGGCGACAAGTGTCAGGTCGCGGGCGATCCGTTGATGTTGCGTCGGGCGTTAAGCAACCTGCTTTCTAACGCCCTGCGTTATACGCCGCCCGGAGAGGCAATTGTAGTGCGTTGCCAGGCTACCGATCGCCAGGTACAGGTTACCGTCGAAAACCCCGGTACGCCCATTCCGCCCGAACACTTACCGCGATTGTTCGACCGCTTCTACCGCGTTGACCCCTCCCGCCAACGAAAAGGTGAAGGTAGCGGCATTGGCCTGGCGATTGTGAAATCGATTGTTGTCGCGCATAAAGGCACGGTTGCGGTAACGTCAGATGCGCGTGGGACAAGGTTTGTGATCTCATTACCCGCTTAATCATTCAGCAAACAGCAACTTTTATCACCAGTGTAAAAATAACGTGCCGCAATAGTCATACCTATTAATGGTAAAAAGCTGTCACAATTCATAAAAAACCTTAATATACGCCACCCTAAACATAAGCAGCGTTAATGTAAGGTTTTGGCGTGGACTGGCTTCTTGATGTTTTTGCTACCTGGCTTTATGGCTTAAAAGTAATCGCGATAACGTTAGCGGTCATAATGTTCATCAGCGGACTGGACGATTTTTTCATTGATGTCGTCTACTGGGTTCGTCGCATTAAGCGCAAGTTGAGTGTTTATCGGCGCTACCCACGAATGAGTTACCGCGAACTGTACAAACCAGATGAAAAACCGTTAGCGATTATGGTTCCGGCGTGGAATGAAACTGGCGTCATCGGCAATATGGCCGAGCTGGCGGCAACCACGCTCGACTATGAAAACTATCATATCTTTGTCGGCACTTACCCGAACGACCCCGATACTCAGCGTGATGTTGACGAAGTGTGTGCTCGCTTCCCGAACGTGCATAAGGTGGTCTGCGCACGTCCTGGCCCCACCAGCAAAGCAGATTGTCTGAACAATGTGCTGGACGCCATCACCCAGTTTGAGCGAAGCGCCAATTTCGCCTTTGCGGGTTTTATTCTGCATGACGCCGAAGATGTGATTTCGCCAATGGAACTGCGTCTGTTCAACTACCTTGTCGAGCGTAAGGATCTGATTCAGATCCCGGTGTATCCGTTCGAACGCGAATGGACGCACTTCACCAGCATGACCTATATCGATGAGTTTTCCGAACTGCATGGCAAAGATGTTCCGGTGCGTGAAGCCCTCGCCGGACAGGTGCCCAGCGCAGGTGTTGGCACCTGTTTCAGCCGCCGCGCCGTGACCGCGCTGTTGGCTGACGGTGACGGCATTGCTTTTGACGTGCAAAGTCTCACCGAAGATTACGACATTGGTTTCCGCCTGAAAGAGAAAGGAATGACGGAGATTTTTGTCCGTTTTCCGGTGGTGGACGAAGCTAAAGAACGCGAGCAGCGTAAATTTTTACAGCACGCGCGGACGTCAAACATGATCTGCGTGCGCGAATATTTCCCCGATACCTTTTCCACCGCAGTACGGCAAAAGTCTCGCTGGATCATCGGCATTGTTTTCCAGGGATTTAAAACCCATAAATGGACTTCCAGCCTGACACTCAACTACTTTCTCTGGCGTGACCGCAAAGGGGCAATCAGCAACTTTGTTAGTTTCCTCGCGATGCTAGTGATGATCCAGCTTTTGCTGTTACTGGCGTATGAAAGTTTATGCCCTGATGCCTGGCATTTTCTTTCTATTTTCAGCGGCAGCGCATGGTTAATGACCCTGCTATGGCTAAACTTTGGCTTGATGGTTAACCGTATTGTGCAGCGGGTGATTTTTGTCACCGGTTACTACGGCCTGACGCAGGGCCTGCTATCCGTCCTGCGGCTATTCTGGGGCAACCTGATTAACTTTATGGCTAACTGGCGCGCGTTGAAACAGGTGCTTCAACATGGCGATCCGCGTCGCGTAGCGTGGGATAAAACGACGCACGATTTCCCCAGCGTGACTGGCGATACCCGTTCGTTGCGCCCGTTAGGTCAAATTTTGTTGGAAAATCAGGTCATCACCGAAGAACAACTCGATACAGCACTGCGTAATCGTGTCGAAGGTCTGCGTCTCGGCGGTTCGATGCTGATGCAGGAGTTGATCAGCGCCGAACAACTGGCGCAGGCGCTGGCTGAGCAAAACGGCGTGGCATGGGAATCCATCGATGCCTGGCAGATCCCTTCCTCGTTGATTGCCGAAATGCCGGCTTCCGTAGCGCTGCATTATGCGGTGCTGCCACTGCGTCTGGAAAATGATGAGTTAATTGTCGGTAGTGAAGACGGCATTGATCCGGTGTCACTGGCGGCACTGACGCGCAAGGTTGGACGTAAAGTGCGCTACGTCATTGTTCTGCGCGGGCAAATTGTCACCGGATTACGCCACTGGTATGCACGCCGCCGCGGTCACGATCCGCGGGCAATGTTGTACAATGCGGTTCAGCATCAGTGGCTCACGGAACAACAGGCCAGCGATATTTGGCAGCAATATGTGCCGCATCAGTTCCTGTTTGCCGAAATACTGACCACACTCGGCCATATTAATCGTTCAGCGATTAATGTGCTGCTACTGCGTCATGAACGCAGCTCTCTGCCGCTCGGCAAATTTTTGGTTACTGAAGGTGTCATCAGCCAGGAAACGCTGGATCGCGTACTGACAATTCAACGCGAATTACAAGTTTCGATGCAATCTCTATTACTCAAAGCAGGTTTAACCACAGAACAGGTTGCGCAACTGGAGTCCGAAAATGAAGGAAAATAACCTTAATCGCATCATCGGATGGTCTGGTTTACTGCTGACGTCTTTATTGAGTACTGGCGCACTCGCAGACAATATTGGCACCAGCGCCAAAGAGCTGGGGCTTAGCGACTATCGCCATTTTGTTATTTATCCCCGCCTCGATAAGGCGCTGAAAGCACAGAAAAATAACGACGAAGCAACCGCCATCCGTGAATTTGAATATATTCATCAGCAGGTGCCGGATAATATTCCGCTGACTTTATATCTGGCAGAAGCCTATCGCCATTTTGGTCATGATGACCGCGCGCGGCTGTTGCTTGAGGATCAGCTTAAACGAACTCCCGGCGATGCCCGACTTCAACGTAGCCTTGCGGCAATTCCTGTGGAAGTCAAAACAGTGAATACCGTCGAGGAGCTGCTGGCCCAGCAAAAAGCGTGCGATGCTGCGCCGACTCTGCGTTGCCGCAGTGAAGTTGGGCAGAATGCGCTGCGGCTGGCACAGTTATCTGTTGCCAAAGCGCAACTGAACGATGCGACGTTTGCCGCATCGCCGGAAGGAAAAACGTTACGAACCGATCTGCTGCAACGCGCAATCTACCTGAAACAATGGTCCCAGGCGGATACGCTATACAATGAAGCACGCCAGCAGAATACATTAAGCGCAGCAGAGCGCCGTCAGTGGTTTGACGTGCTTCTTGCCGGGCATCTGGATGATCGGATCCTGGCGCTGCAATCAGTGGGGATCTTCACCGATCCACAGTCGTATATTACTTACGCGACCGCACTGGCTTATCGTGGCGAAAAAGCACGCCTCCAGCGTTATCTCGCTGAAAACAAACCTCTGTTCACTACTGACTTACAAGAGAAAAGCTGGCTCTATCTGTTATCAAAATACAGTGACACTCCGGTGCAAGCGTTGGCGAATTACACGGTACAGTTTGCCGATAACCGCCAGTACGTTATTGGCGCAACGCTTCCGG
This sequence comes from Escherichia sp. MOD1-EC6162, assembly GCF_002965125.1. NCBI lineage: Bacteria > Pseudomonadati > Pseudomonadota > Gammaproteobacteria > Enterobacterales > Enterobacteriaceae > Escherichia > Escherichia sp. MOD1-EC6162. The sequence continues at coordinate 153,750 of NZ_PTSB01000004.1, read as the reverse complement.
AGCTGTTAAAAGAGGGTCAGTACGACGCGGCGCAAAAACTGCTCGCCACCCTCCCCGCCAATGAAATGCTTGAAGAGCGTTATGCCGTCAGTGTGGCAACCCACAACAGAGTTGAAGCACTACGTCTGGCGCGGTTGCTGTATCAGCGAGAACCAGCAAATCTTACGCGCCTGGATCAACTGACCTGGCAACTGATGCAGAACGGACAGTCACGTGAAGCTGCTGATTTGTTACTGCAACGCTACCCTTTCCAGGGCGATGCAAGCGCCAGCCATACGTTAATGACGCGGCTGGCGTCTCTGTTGGAAAGTCATCCTTACCTGGCAACGCCAGCGAAAGTGGCGATTTTATCGAAACCGTTGCCGCTGGCGGCGCAACGCCAGTGGCAAAGCCAGTTGCCGGGTATTGCTGACAATTGCCCGGCAATCGTCCGTTTACTGGGCGATATGTCACCGACTTACGATGCAGCCGCCTGGAACCGTCTGGCGAAGTGTTATCGGGAGACGCTACCTGGTGTGGCGTTGTATGCATGGCTTCAGGCAGAAAAACGGCAACCGAACGCGTGGCAACATCGCGCGGTGGCCTATCAGGCGTATCAGGTTGAAGACTACGCCACCGCACTGGCGGCCTGGCAGAAAATCAGTCTTCACGACATGAGCAATGAAGATCTGCTCGCTGCCGCCAATACCGCCCAGGCGGCTGGAAATGGCACGGCTCGCGATCGCTGGCTTCAGCAGGCAGAACAACGCGGGCTGGGCAACAATGCTCAGTATTGGTGGCTACATGCACAACGTTATATTCCTGCTCAGCCAGAACTTGCACTGAACGATCTCACTCGCTCAATTAACATTGCGCCTTCAGCTAACGCTTACGTTGCGCGGGCGACGATTTATCGGCAACGTCATAATGTCTCAGCGGCAGTGAGCGATTTGCGCGCCGCTCTGGAACTGGAACCGAATAACAGCAATACCCAGGCGGCGCTCGGTTACGCCTTGTGGGATAGCGGCGATATCGCGCAGTCGCGGGAGATGCTGGAACAGGCGCATAAAGGGCTACCGGACGATCCGGCACTCATCAGACAACTGGCTTACGTGAATCAGCGTCTGGATGATATGCCTGCGACGCAACACTACGCCCGGCTGGTGATTGATGACATTGATAACCAGGCGCTGATTACACCGCTGACACCGGAACAAAATCAGCAACGCTTCAATTTCCGTCGTCTGCATGAGGACGTCGGTCGCCGCTGGACGTTCAGTTTCGATTCCTCCATCGGCTTGCGTTCCGGCGCGATGAGTTCAGCTAGCAATAACGTCGGTGGCGCTGCGCCAGGTAAAAGCTATCGTAGCTACGGACAACTGGAAGCCGAATACCGCATCGGGCGCAATATACTGCTGGAAGGCGACCTGCTTTCGGTTTACAGCCGTGTGTTTGCCGATACCGGAGAAAACGGTGTGGTGATGCCGGTGAAAAATCCGATGTCCGGCACCGGCCTGCGCTGGAAGCCGCTGCGCGATCAGATCTTTTTCCTTGCCGTTGAACAGCAGTTCCCGCTGAATGGGCAAAATGGCACCTCCGACACCATGCTGCGTGCCAGCGCCTCGTTCTTTAACGGCGGTAAATACAGCGATGAGTGGCACCCGAACGGTTCAGGCTGGTTTGCCCAAAACCTGTATTTCGATGCGGCGCAATATGTCCGCCAGGATATTCAGGCGTGGACGGCTGATTACCGTGTGAGCTGGCATCAGAAAGTCGCGAACGGGCAGACAATCGAACCTTACGCTCACATACAGGATAACGGCTATCGTGATAAAGGCACTCAGGGCGCACAGCTTGGTGGCGTCGGCGTGCGCTGGAATATCTGGACCGGCGAGACGCATTACGATGCCTGGCCGCACAAAGTCAGTCTCGGCGTCGAATATCAGCATACCTTTAAGGTGATTAATCAACGTAGCGGGGAGCGCAACAACGCGTTTCTCACCATTGGAGTGCACTGGTAAATGCGTAAGTTCATTTTCGTATTGCTGACACTGCTCCTGGTCAGCCCTTTTTCCTTTGCAATGAAAGGTATTATCTGGCAACCGCAAAACCGTGACAGTCAGGTCACCGACGCCCAGTGGCAGGGACTGATGAGTCAGTTGCGTCTCCAGGGCTTCGACACCCTGATTCTGCAATGGACTCGTTATGGCGATGCATTCACCCAGCCAGAACAGCGCGCGTTATTGTTTAAGCGTGCCGCAGCAGCGCAACAGGCTGGTCTGAAGCTGATTGTTGGTCTGAACGCCGATCCGGAGTTTTTTCTGCATCAGAAGCAGTCATCTGCAGCGCTGGAAAGCTACCTTAATCGCCTGCTGGCCGCCGATCTCCAGCAAGCCAGATTATGGCGTGCCGCGCCTGGCGTAACGCCGGATGGCTGGTACATCAGTGCGGAAATTGACGATCTGAACTGGCGCAGTGAAGCCGCCCGACAACCTTTACTAAAATGGTTAAACAATACGCAGCGACTGATTAGCAATGTTTCAGCAAAACCGGTTTATATCAGTAGCTTTTTCGCTGGCAATATGTCGCCCGATGGCTATCGGCAACTGCTGGAACAAGTTAGAGCGACAGGCGTTAATGTCTGGGTACAGGATGGCGGCGGCGTTGATAAACTCACCGCCGAACAGCGTGACCGTTATCTGCAAGCCAGCGCAGATTGCCAAACTGCCTCACCCGCCAGCGGCATTGTTTATGAGTTGTTTGTCGCGGGCAAAGGTAAAACGTTTGCAGCTAAACCAAAACCGAATGCGGAGATCGCCTCGCTACTAGCAAAACATTCCGCCTGTGGCAAAGACGCACTCTATTTCTCTCTGCGCTATTTGCCCGTCGCGCGTGGCATCCTCGAGTATTAATTGTTTAAGGGAGCAACTTTGCTTGCTCCCTTCCTTTTCACTTGCCTGATCAGAATCCTGTCTGTATTAATTCTCAGTTTTCAACGCATTTTATGTGTCTGACGTTTTTCAATTATTTAACCAAACCGCGATCAAAAAGTGATAGTGTAATTTGCGAAAGAGGAGGCGTTAAAGGAATAATATAGGTGAAACTAATTTCATCGACTAACTGTTTGTTCTGGAGGTCTTCATTCTCCTACCGGTCAATAGATAACCGGAAGGTTTTAAACTGCTGTTTGTCATGAAACTTCAAAGCTCATTCTTTCATACGTTATCTTTTAATTATCTGCCCTCCAGTCAAATATTCTTATCAGCGGTTACACCATTATATTCACAATAAACATCATTACCCGCTTTACCATTTGTCACCACATGATAGTTGCCATCAGATCTTGCAATGCTTCGGCTCAGGATTACGCTTGCGACGATTTGGCACTTTCCAGATATTCCCGTACATAACACAAATAAGCGGCGTAACCACTACTCAGAGGGATTATATAATCATATTTATACCGCTATATAACTTTTAAATAAGAACAATTATTCATCAAGCGCATTAATATCAGCATATTCCTTTACACAGGAATAAAACCTTTTATTTAATAAACAAAGAGAGTCAATGATGAGTAAAATTACAGGCGTTTTAGTTGACAACCATATCTATGATATTAAAAATGATATGACGAATGGTTACCATTTCCCTAACTGCTTGTTTCCAGGTGCCACCTTTAAGATGGTCATTGATAATGACCCGGTTAATAATGGCAAGGTAAAATGGAGCTGTAGCACTGATGCAGACAATAATGTTCTGGCGATCAGTCAGGATGGCACAGTAACTTTTCCTGACGTTGACGAAAAGTGCATCGGGAATATTTTTGCCATTTTCGCTACTGATAAATCAACGAACAAATCTGCCGGTATTTATATTTTTACCGTGAAGCGTTTTTTCAAATACAGCATTGAAGCTTATGATTCAGTTAAAGATATTTTACCGTGGGTTAAAAAAATGAACGGGGAATTTCCCGAAGCGCAGGATATCGATAGTTACGATTATAATGATCATGATTCAGGGCATATTATTAAGCGAGAAGTTAACGCAGGACTTTACCAGGAATGGGGCGATGTAGCTAATAGTGGATGGAACACAAATAGTGAATGTGCGGGCATTTGTAGAATTTACGCTTTTAATAAAGAAGATAATATTTATTATTGGCTTAAAAATGATGGGGTCAGACAGGAATTGAGCGTGGGTTTCACCGCTCAGGCAGTTGCATCCTACGGTGAATCCATCGCCTGATTGTGTTTTTGCCCACTATCATTTGTATTATTGTAGCGTAAACATTCACTGAAATTATAAAATTTAACTTACGTAAAACCACCCGTTCAGCGGGTGGCTCTCATATTTATCCACGATGTGGATGAAGTTTAAAAAACAAACAGACTTAAGAGTTTCTTGTTATATTGCTATAAACCATTTAATCACAAAATGCCGACAGTATTTCTTGCCTACAACTTTGTTATTGCTATTCAAAACACAAATATGGTAATCCCCTGCTCCACTTGCCAAAAAACATTTACCCGCAGTATAAAAAAGCAGCCCGTATAAACATACGAGCTGACGTATTTCATTAAACTCGAACGAAACTCTTTTTAATGTGGTGCGCTTCGTGACAATAAGTTAATTACCAACACTCCGGCACAAATCAACATCATGCCTATAATGGCTGGAAGATCCAGCCGTTGGCCGAAAAATCCCCAGGACAGTAAACTAATCAGGACGATACCGACTCCTGACCAGATAGCATAAGCAATCCCTGTAGGAATATAAGCCAGCGTCTGAGCTAATAACCAGAATGATGTACAGTAACAAATAATTGTACCAACAGAGGGCCATAACCGTGTAAAACCCTCTGAAAACTTCATTAAGGTTGTACCAATAACCTCTGCAAGTATTGCACCACCAAGATAAATATAAGGGTTCATAGCATATTCATTCCTGTTAATACCGGAGAGAATTGTACTACAGTTCGAACTTAACTCACTGGTTCCCCCTGGTGCATTCATTGATGCTCTTCATCAGTGCTTCAGGGAATGGGCGGATGGGGATCCATAGAAATGGTGCGTAGATATGCTCACCTTACGTCTAATCATTTGACAGAGCACGCGAGGAAAATAGACGACATTTTTGGTGATAATGTCCAAAATATGTCCCACTCTGGAATTATGGAGGATATAAAGAAGCCGTAACTGATTGAATTGTAATGGCGCGCCCTGCAGGATTCGAACCTGCGGCCCACGACTTAGAAGGTCGTTGCTCTATCCAACTGAGCTAAGGGCGCATTGATACCACGATGTGCTGTAATCGCGTGAATTATACGGTCAACCCTTGCTGAGTCAATGGCTTTTGAACTGGTTGCTGAACAAGTGTACGGTCGTGTCTGATTTATCTCACTACGACGGCAAACCAACGGCGGTTATCATTATCGGCGTTAATCTGCCTGGTACAGAAGGTTTTACTTTTCAGAAAACGAAAACTGACAGCGCGCTACGCTTCTGACAAAATAGACGCATCCCCTTCGACCTACGTAACAGATGGAATCCTCTCTCTGATGGCAGCAAAGATTATTGACGGTAAAACGATTGCGCAGCAGGTGCGCTCTGAAGTTGCTCAAAAAGTTCAGGCACGCGTTGCGGCCGGACTGCGGGCGCCAGGACTGGCCGTTGTGCTGGTCGGCAGCAACCCTGCATCGCAAATTTATGTCGCAAGCAAACGCAAAGCTTGCGAAGAAGTCGGGTTCGTCTCCCGCTCCTATGACCTTCCTGAAACCACCAGCGAAGCAGAACTGCTTGAGCTTATCGATGCGCTGAATGCCGACAATACCATCGATGGTATTCTGGTGCAGTTGCCGCTTCCGGCGGGAATTGACTACGTCAAAGTACTGGAACGTATTCACCCGGACAAAGACGTAGACGGTTTCCATCCTTATAACGTTGGTCGTCTGTGCCAGCGTGCGCCGCGCCTGCGTCCTTGCACCCCGCGCGGTATCGTCACGCTGCTTGAGCGTTACAACATTGATACCTTTGGCCTTAATGCTGTGGTGATTGGTGCATCGAATATCGTCGGTCGCCCGATGAGCATGGAACTGCTACTGGCAGGTTGCACCACCACCGTGACTCACCGCTTCACCAAAAATCTGCGTCATCATGTGGAAAACGCCGATTTGTTGATCGTCGCCGTCGGCAAGCCAAGCTTTATTCCCGGTGACTGGATCAAAGAAGGCGCAATTGTGATTGATGTCGGTATCAACCGTCTGGAAAATGGCAAAGTTGTGGGCGACGTCGTGTTTGAAGAAGCGGCTAAGCGCGCCTCATACATTACGCCTGTTCCCGGCGGCGTTGGCCCAATGACGGTTGCCACGCTGATTGAAAACACGCTACAGGCGTGCGTTGAATATCATGATCCACAGGGTGAGTAACATGGCGACATTTTCTTTAGGTAAACATCCGCACGTTGAGCTGTGCGACTTGCTGAAACTGGAAGGCTGGAGCGAAAGCGGCGCGCAGGCGAAAATCGCGATTGCTGAAGGCCAGGTGAAAGTCGACGGCGCAGTTGAAACGCGCAAACGTTGCAAAATCGTCGCCGGTCAGACAGTGAGTTTTGCAGGTCACAGCGTACAGGTTGTTGCCTGACCCCATTCCGGCCTGCCTGTATGCAGGCCGATTCTCTTTTCAGACCTTTGCCCTCTTCGTTGCTTTCATTCATGCTGTTAGCATCAACATTTTGCCGAAGCAATCATCATGCCAACCGTTATTACCCACGCCGCCGTCCCCCTTTGTATTGGTTTAGGGTTGGGGTCGAAAATCATCCCGCCGCGTCTGTTATTTGCCGGAATCGTCCTGGCGATGCTGCCAGACGCCGACGTATTGTCGTTTAAATTTGGCGTTGCTTACGGCAATGTTTTTGGCCATCGCGGTTTTACTCATTCGCTGGTATTTGCGTTTGTTGTCCCGCTGTTATGCGTGCTTATTGGGCATCGATGGTTCAGGACGGGGCTGATTCGCTGCTGGCTATTTTTAACCGTATCGCTGCTATCACACAGCTTGCTGGATTCGGTAACCACTGGCGGCAAAGGTGTTGGCTGGTTGTGGCCGTGGTCAGAGGAACGATTTTTCGCCCCCTGGCAGGTGATTAAAGTCGCGCCGTTTGCGTTATCACGTTACACCACGCCATATGGGCATCAGGTGATTATTTCAGAGCTAATGTGGGTATGGCTACCAGGAATAATAGTGATGGGAATATTGTGGTGGAGCAGGCGTAAATTGCGCTGAGCGTATCCTCTCCCTTGCGGGAGAGGATAAGAGTGAGGGTGTTACTTACGACGCCAGGTGGTTCCTTGCGGACCATCTTCCAGCACGATCCCCATCTCGTTAAGACGATCACGCGCCGCATCCGCTGCCGCCCAGTCTTTGGCTTTACGAGCATCCAGACGCTGTTGAATTAACGCTTCAATCTCAGCCACTTCGCTGTCGTCTGCCTGTGCGCCGCTTTGCAGGAACGCCTCCGGTTCTTGCTCCAGCAGACCCAGCACGGCAGAGAGTTTACGCAGGTGAGACGCCATTGCGTTCGCCGCTGCCATATCTTCTGCTTTCAGACGGTTCACTTCACGCGCCATATCAAACAACACGGAATAGGCTTCCGGCGTGTTGAAGTCGTCATTCATCGCCTCGATAAAGCGCGCTTCAAACGCTTCGCCACCCGCAGGAGCAACGGTTTTGTCTGTGCCACGCAGCGCAGTGTAGAGACGTTCCAGCGCCGCACGCGCCTGTTTCAGGTTCTCTTCACTGTAGTTCAACTGGCTGCGATAGTGACCCGACATCAGGAAGTAACGCACGGTTTCGGCGTCGTAGTATTTCAGCACATCGCGCACGGTGAAGAAGTTACCCAGCGATTTGGACATCTTCTCGCGGTCAACCATCACCATGCCGGAGTGCATCCAGTAGTTGACGTATTGACCATCGTGCGCACAGGTGGACTGGGCAATTTCGTTCTCGTGGTGCGGGAACATCAGGTCAGAACCGCCGCCGTGGATATCAAAGTGATTACCCAACTGTTTGCAGTTCATTGCCGAACATTCAATGTGCCAGCCAGGACGACCCGCGCCCCACGGAGAAGGCCAGCTCGGTTCGCCCTCTTTCGACATCTTCCACAGCACGAAGTCCATCGGGTTGCGTTTGTCATCGACCACGTCAACGCGCGCGCCTGCCTGCAACTGGTCGAGATCCTGACGCGAGAGCACGCCGTAAGTTGGATCGGTCGGTACGTCGAACATCACGTCGCCGTTGTCCGCCACATAGGCGTGACCTTTAGCAATCAGTTGTTCAGTGAGTTCAATAATTTCTGCGATATGGTGCGTTGCACGCGGCTCCATGTCCGGGCGCAGGATATTCAAAGCATCGAAATCTTTGTGCATTTCAGCGATCATGCGATCCACCAGTGCCACAAAGCTTTCGCCGTTTTCATTGGCGCGTTTGATGATTTTGTCGTCGATATCGGTAATGTTGCGCACATACTTCAGCTTATAACCGAGGAAACGCAGGTAACGCGCAACTACGTCAAAGGCGACAAAAGTACGCCCATGACCAATATGACAGAGATCGTAAACGGTGATTCCACACACGTACATGCCGACTTCCCCGGCGTGAATAGGCTTAAATTCCTCTTTTTGGCGTGTCAGAGTATTGAAGATTTTTAGCATCGAAGATTCCGTTTAGACATGTGTGGGTAATTGAGTTGCGTATAATACCCATATTTCCCGCGCGAATCAGCATACATTGCGAGATGATCCGATCGTGCGGTTATGCTATAACACCACCCTATATATGACCCGAACCGGGTTGAAGCACCAATCAAACGGAACAGGATGCAAAAATGGTTACTTTCCACACCAATCACGGCGATATTGTCATCAAAACTTTTGACGATAAAGCACCTGAAACAGTTAAAAACTTCCTGGACTACTGCCACGAAGGTTTTTACAACAACACCATTTTCCACCGTGTTATCAACGGCTTTATGATTCAGGGCGGCGGTTTTGAACCGGGCATGAAGCAAAAAGCCACCAAAGAGCCAATCAAAAACGAAGCCAACAACGGTCTGAAAAACACCCGTGGTACGCTGGCAATGGCTCGTACTCAGGCTCCGCACTCTGCAACTGCCCAGTTCTTCATCAACGTGGTTGATAACGACTTCCTGAACTTCTCCGGCGAGAGCCTGCAAGGTTGGGGTTACTGCGTATTTGCCGAAGTGGTTGAAGGCATGGACGTAGTCGACAAAATCAAAGGTGTCGCAACCGGTCGTAGCGGTATGCACCAGGACGTGCCAAAAGAAGACGTTATCATTGAAAGCGTGACCGTTAGCGAGTAATCGTGGCGACACTCTTTATTGCAGATCTTCATCTCTGCGTGGAAGAACCGGCGATCACCGCCGGTTTTCTGCGTTTTTTAGCGGGAGAAGCCCGCAAGGCCGACGCGCTGTATATTCTTGGCGATCTGTTTGAAACATGGATTGGCGACGATGATCCCAGCCCGTTTCATCGCCAGATGGCGGCGGCGATCAAAGCGGTATCCGACTCCGGCGTTCCCTGTTATTTCATTCATGGCAACCGTGATTTTCTGCTCGGCAAACGCTTTGCCCGTGAAAGCGGCATGACGTTATTGCCAGAAGAAAAAGTGCTCGAACTTTATGGTCGTCGGGTGCTGATTATGCATGGCGACACGCTGTGCACCGATGACGTCGGTTATCAGGCTTTTCGCGCCAAAGTCCACAAGCCCTGGTTGCAAACGCTATTCCTCGCCCTGCCGCTGTTTTTACGTAAACGTATTGCTGCGCGAATGCGCGCAAACAGTAAAGAAGCCAACAGCAGTAAATCGCTGGCGATCATGGACGTTAACCAAAACGCGGTGGTCAGTGCGATGGAAAAGCATCAGGTGCAATGGCTGATCCACGGGCATACGCATCGCCCGGCGGTGCATGAACTCATCGCCAATGCGCAACCTGCTTTCCGCGTCGTGCTGGGAGCCTGGCATACCGAAGGTTCGATGGTGAAAGTCACGGCAGATGACGTTGAGCTAATCCATTTTCCTTTCTGACCGCGAATGAACAGATTCTGAAAAAGCGCCAGACTACCGTAACCTGTATATCTTTTTCTGAGTCAGCAAGGTAATAAGTCCCTGAGTGAAATAACAACAGGGAATATTATTATGCGACGCTGCAACGGATTTTTGATTTCTGGCATCGCCCTTACGGCAGGAGCGCCTCTGTGTATTAGCTGGTTTGGCCTTGTCGGCTTCTATTTTGGCGTATTGTCACTGGTAGTTGCAGCGGTCATTTCGTGGATAGTCTATTTCTGGCTCATTTACTTAGTACTCACCCGCCCCCATAACCAACGTTTTGTCGAAAGATTTGTATTGATTGTCGGTATTTGCTTTTTTCCGTGGAGCATTGTGCTGATATGGGCATTCTTTGCCAGTTCATCCAGAGCGCATAATCAACACGCAGATCAGATTAAAAACTCAACAAATGACGGTTAATCCCGCCTACGCAACCGTTTTCCTTGCTCTCTTTCCGTGCTATTCTCTGTGCCCTCTAAAGCCGAGAGTTGTGCACCACAGGAGTTTTAAGACGCATGTCTTCCCGCAATAATCCGGCGCGTGTCGCCATCGTGATGGGGTCCAAAAGCGACTGGGCTACCATGCAGTTCGCCGCCGAAATCTTCGAAATCCTGAATGTCCCGCACCACGTAGAAGTGGTATCTGCTCACCGCACCCCTGATAAACTGTTCAGCTTCGCTGAAAGCGCCGAAGAGAACGGTTATCAGGTGATTATTGCGGGCGCTGGCGGCGCAGCGCACCTGCCAGGCATGATTGCCGCAAAAACGCTGGTGCCGGTGCTGGGCGTACCAGTACAGAGCGCCGCACTGAGCGGTGTCGATAGCCTCTACTCCATCGTGCAAATGCCGCGCGGCATTCCGGTGGGTACGCTGGCGATTGGTAAAGCGGGCGCGGCAAACGCGGCGTTACTGGCAGCACAAATTCTTGCTACTCATGATAAAGAACTGCACCAGCGTCTGAATGACTGGCGCAAAGCCCAGACCGACGAAGTACTGGAAAACCCGGACCCGCGAGGTGCGGCATGAAACAGGTTTGCGTCCTCGGTAACGGGCAGTTAGGCCGTATGTTGCGCCAGGCAGGCGAACCGTTAGGCATTGCTGTCTGGCCGGTCGGGCTGGACGCTGAACCGGCGGCGGTGCCTTTTCAACAAAGCGTGATTACCGCTGAGATCGAACGCTGGCCAGAAACCGCATTAACTCGCGAGCTGGCGCGCCATCCGGCCTTTGTGAACCGCGATGTATTCCCGATTATTGCCGATCGCCTGACTCAGAAGCAGCTTTTCGACAAACTTCACCTACCGACCGCGCCGTGGCAGTTACTTGCCGATCGCAGCGAGTGGCCTGCGGTGTTTGATCGTTTAGGTGAGCTGGCGATTGTTAAGCGTCGTATTGGTGGCTATGACGGTCGCGGTCAATGGCGTTTACGCGCCGATGAAACCGAACAGTTACCGGCTGAATGCTACGGCGAATGTATTGTCGAGCAGGGCATTAACTTCTCTGGCGAAGTGTCACTGGTTGGCGCGCGCGGCTTTGATGGCAGCACAGTGTTTTATCCGCTGACGCACAACCTGCATCAGGACGGTATTTTACGCACCAGCGTGGCTTTCCCGCAGGCCAATGCACCGCAGCAGGCGCAGGCCGAAGAAATGCTGTCAGCGATTATGCAGGAACTGGGTTATGTCGGTGTGATGGCGATGGAGTGTTTTGTCACCCCGCAAGGTCTGTTGATCAACGAACTGGCTCCGCGTGTGCATAACAGCGGTCACTGGACGCAAAACGGTGCCAGCATCAGCCAGTTTGAGCTGCACCTGCGGGCGATTACCGATCTGCCGTTACCGCAACCGGTGGTTAATAGCCCGTCGGTGATGATCAACCTGATTGGTAGCGATGTGAACTATGACTGGCTGAAACTGCCGCTGGTGCATCTGCACTGGTACGACAAAGAAGTACGCCCAGGTCGTAAAGTGGGGCATCTGAATTTGACCGACAGCGACACATCGCGTCTGACCGCGACGCTGGAAGCATTAATCCCACTGCTGCCGCCGGAGTATGCCAGCGGCGTGATTTGGGCGCAGAGTAAGTTCAGTTAACCTGGTGCTCATATTCTTGCCGGATGCGGCGGGAACGCCTTATCCGGCCTACCGATCCGGCACCAATTGTAGGCCTGATAAGATGCGTCAAGCATCGCATCAGGTATCGTGCGCCAATTGCCGGATGCGGCGGGAACGCCTTATCCGGCCTACCGATCCGGCACCAATTGTAGGCCTGATAAGATGCGCCAGCATCGCGTCAGGCATCGTGCGCCAATTGCCGGATGCGGCGGGAACGCCTTATCCGGCCTACCGATCCGGCACCAATTGTAGGCCTGATAAGATGCGCCGGCATCGCATCAGGCATCGTGCGCCAATTGCCGGATGCGGCGGGAACGCCTTATCCGGCCTACCGATCCGGCACCAATTGTAGGCCTGATAAGATGCGCCGGCATCGCGTCAGGTATCGTGCGCCAATTGCCGGATGCGGCGGGAACGCCTTATCCGGCCTACCGATCCGGCACCAATTGTAGGCCTGATAAGATGCGTCAAGCATCGCATCAGGCACAAATGCCTACGACGACAACGAAATACAGGTTCCCGCCTCGCCCGCCAGCGTCTCTTCAATTCGCGATAACGCACCAATCCACGCGGGTTTACCACGGCTTCTGACATAACCACTCACCGCCGTCACCTTCGGCCCCATCGAACCATCGGCTTTGGCAAATGGCGCTAACTCATCCGGTGTGGCATGGCGAATGGCGCGTTGCTGTGGCGTTCCCCAGTTTTCATATACCGCATCAGCATCGGTGAGGATCACCAGCCCATCGGCATTAATCTGCCTGGCGAGCAACGCAGCGGCGAGATCTTTATCAATCACCGCTTCACTCCCAGCTCCGTCATCCGTCACCGGAACACCGCCGCCGCCACTACAAATCACCACATGCCCCTCTTTGAGCAACAACTCAATGGCTTCGCTGTCGAGAATTTTACGCGGTTGTGGAGATGCCACCACCCGGCGCAAGTATTTACCGTCGCGTTTCATCTGCCAGCCATATGCCGTTTCCAGCGACTCTTGCTCTTCCGGCTGATAAACCGGACCGATAAACTTCTCTGGCTGCGAAAATGCCGGATCATCAGGTGAAACTTCAATGCGCGTCAGCACCGTCGTCACCGGTGGCATCTGCGGCTGTGCGCTCAAACTCTGCGCCAGCATATAGCCAATCATCCCCTGGCTTTCCGCCACCAGCACATCCAGCGGATACGGTTCCACCTCTTTCCACGCCAGATTCTGTAACGCCAGCAGCCCCACCTGCGGCCCGTTGCCGTGAACAATCGCCAGCCGATAAGAACGCGCCAGACGTGCCAGCGCGGGTACAGCACTGGCAATATTGCGATATTGATTTTCTGCCGTCAGCGCCTCACCGCGCTGGAGTAAGGCGTTGCCCCCAAGAGCTACAACCAGTGTTTTCATGGTGTTCCTTGTAATAATTGTTGACCAAGCCAGAACCCCAGCAGCGTATCTGCCCCTGACGTATGCCCCAGCGCCAACAGCGAATCAATCACTGCTTCGATACGTTTCGGGCAACTCAGAGCATGAACAAAGTGCAGGAGTGGCGAGGCGAAATAGCCTTGGGCGGCGTAACGCAAATAACTAACGCTCACCGCCGTGGTAACGTGTTGAAGATTGTCGGAACAGGCAAAAAACGGGCGACCGGAGCGCGCATCTAAAGCGCCATAATACCAGGCCGCCAGCAGCATTCCGCTCAGCGTGTCATCATGACTTGGCGTTAATCCCGGACCTTTTCCCAGCCAGTGCCGCCAGTCGGTCTTAACGCCATTGAGTGCGGTCTGAAAACAGTGACGAAACTGGCGCAATTCAGCGGGTAGCGGATCGCTTAGCGCCAACACCAGTGGCCCAAAAAGCCCGGTTTCCTCCGCGCGTTGCATCCATGCAGCGGCAAGCGGTTGAGGATGCGCAGGCGGCGTAATACGTAGCAAACAATAACGCTGTGGCTGTTTAACCGTAAAACGCCCGAGGCAAATCCCTTGAGCCACAACTTGCGGTCGTTCATTGCCACGTAATCCACCGCATAGCGCATCGAATTGCGCGCGGCGAAGCACCCATCCTCCGGGGCCGAAACCACTTCCCTGACGATGCAGCGTTAACAGTTCGCCGCTTTCCGTCAGCAGATTAATCGCCCGCCGCCAGACGCCCGCTAACCGCCAGGACTGGCGATAGTCTGGTGCGCTACGACTGGCAAGCAGAGGATGGATGATCGTCATCGCGCGTTCCTCAACCAATACCCATACTTTCAGCCAGGGCTTCCAGCGCCTGTTCAAAGCAGGCCAGCGGTGCCCGTACAGTGCCTGCCCCAATCTGCCCGATCCCCGCTTCTTTATGGGCGATACCAGTATTGATGAGCGGCGTAATGCCGGTTTCCACAACGCGACGAATATCCAGCCCCAGACATGCGCCCTGGAAATCCCAGCCGGGGATCGGCAACTGCATATTGCGTTCAAGGAAGATTTCCGCCATCTCTTCAGATACCGTTCTTGCAGCCTCCACGCCACCCGCACCGACAAAACGCGTTACGCCTGGGGCGGCGATCATTGCCGCTCCACCGATACCAAAGGTTTCGGTAATCGCGCTATCGCCCATATCCGGATTCGCCTGCTCCTGCGAGAAGCCGGAGAAAAACAGACCTTGTGGAGTGTTAACTGGCGCAGTAAACCAGCGATCGCCCAGACCGCTTACCCGAATCCCAAACATATTGCCGTTGCGGGTCATTGCCGTAACGATGCTGCCCGCACGGATCATCGCGCCTGCATCCATCGCCGCCTTGCAATAGGCCATCGCGAGATTGAGGAAGAACTGATCGGTCACGCTAAGGAAGTCCATCACCTCCGCGATTTGCTGTTTATCGTGATCGAGACGGGCGATTTGCGGTGCCAGCGCACGCATCAACAGTGCTGAGGAAGCAATGTTGCGTTGATGGAACTCATCGCCCATCGTAATGCCCTGCGCCATCATCGTGGTGAGATCGATACCATGCTCCATGCGCCCCAGCGCGGCGTTTAATACTGGCATCAACACATCGCGCATCCAGCGATGGCGAGTCAGAACATCTTCGCCATAGGCACCGAAACGCATCACTTTGCCGATACCTTCGTTGAGGTTGCAATACGCCCGGTTACCGTCGGTCACATTCTCAACCACCAGCATCGGCATACTGGCAGAGGTAATACCGCCCATTGGCCCGACAGCATTCACATGGTGGCAAGGAATGAAGTTCACTTCCCCCTGCTCCAGCATCGCCAAAGCCTGCGCTTCATCTTTTGCCCAGCCTTCAAACAGACATGCGCCCACGCACGCTCCTTTCATTGGCCCGGTCATCTCCTGCCAGCGCATCGGTGGCCCGGCGTGAAGCAGTGTTTTACCCTGATTTAACGCGCTAATGAGTGAAGAAGCCGGTTGCACATCCAGCCAGTGTGGACGAGCGCGACGAATTTGTTCGATAACCGCAGTATTGGCTTGCGCCACTGATGTAAACATGGGAACCCCTTATTGCAAACGTTCTAATAAACGAGCCAGTTTTTTATTGCCGCCAGCGACTGGCACCCATTGGTAATGCACTACCGGTTTGCTGGCACTTTGAAGATCCAGCGCAAAACTGCGTAACCCGGCGTTAATCACAGCGACGTTTTTCAGTAATGATGGAGTGTATTTATGCGTGGCTGGCGAAAGCGGATGAATCAGCGCCGCCGCCAGCAACGTGGCTTCAGGCAGTGAACTGACCACCGCGATCCCCGCATCTTCCAGTGTGGCAATTTGTTGCGAACGGCATTGCGGGTCACGTTCAGTACCCGTCACCGTGGCAATGGCATACAGAGGTTGACTATCTGGACGGGCGTCACAGGCTTGTTGCCATGCGCTTACCAGCGATGCGGCAGGATCGGCAGTCGCACCAAAACCAATCACCACATCGAGTAGCAATACACGCACTTGTGGTTTAGCACCGAGATCGGCAATCAACAGATTACGTAACGTCGGGTCGATCATCGGATGGGGACGCCCGACGGTGTAGAAATCATCGCCCAGATCGAGGATCTGGTGACCATCAGCGTCCAGCATCATGCCGTGATGATGGGCATCGTCGGCTGGCACGCCCAGATGTCCGGCGAGTAATCCCGCCGCTTCGGCTGCCAGCGTACCGCCGGTATACAAGCCGCAAATAAATCCACTGCTGGCCGGAGCTATCGCATTACGTCGCGCTGTAACGCGTGAAAGCAGGCAAGCCAGACGCGCGGCATCATCCAGCGAGGAGGCAAACCACACATTCTCGTCACGAGTCGCCATCGGGGTATAACCTAAAAACAGCGCCACCGTCGGTTTGCCGGTTACTTTCATGGCATTAACAATTTTCAGGCGCACGGCTTCGGCTGGCGGTTTTGAGACAAACGCCAGCACTTCGCTTTTCTCGTCTGCACTGAGCATTTCCAGCGCCGTCAGCGCACTGATGCCACCCACTTCACGGCTGAGATCGCGCCCGCCCAGACCAATTGCGTGGGAGATCCCCTCCCCTGCCAGCGCAATCTGCGAGCACAATTCCTGGATCCCTGTACCAGAAGCGCCAATGACACCAATATTGCCTTCCGGCATCACATTAGCGAAAGCCAGCGGCGTAGAGGCAATCATCGACGTACCGCAATCCGGCCCCATCACCAGCAAGCCTTTTTCCCGCGCATGAGTTTTGAGTTGGATTTCGTCTTCCAGCGTGACGTTATCGGAGAACATCATCACGTTGAGGTTGCGATCCAGCGCCTGATTAGCCAGTTCCGCCGCGTACTCACCCGCCACTGAAATCAGCGCCAGATTAGCGTCGGGTAATTTCTGACAGGCGCTATCCCAGCGGCGCACCTGCGTTAACGCCTGGCTGCTGACCGTCCCCTGCGCCAGTTGCTTTAACGCCTCTTCAAGCTGCTGCATAATCGCCTGCGCGATCCCCGCATCCGCCGCTTCGCTACGAATTGCCACGCAAATATCGTTCGGCGTGGCGTTATTAAAATCGTCATGCCAGAAACCTGTAGTCTCTAATAACGCTTTATTAGCGGGCGTACCCATCATTACGGAAACATCATCAACATTTTCTGATTCGCTGAGTTTTCGTGAAATAATCATTAAACTGACCGAATCCTGAAAACACCCTTTTTTAATAAAGGCGTGGATCATAACAACTCCTTAAAAATTGCACCCATGGCAATTGCACGAGCAGTATTAATGTGTCAATTACGGTATCGTCGGCCGATGGTAAATAAGGTGATAAACATCACACAGAGATTATTAGTAAAATAAATCAAATAACCGCCAGAGCATTACGTGTTATTTTTTAACAAGCGACGTAATTTTAAAAATCAGATTAAAAACAGGCGGATTATCAAATAAATTCTAACTATATTTTTTTGCCTGTCTGGATCACATAATCCAGATATTTTCCCTGTATGTTAATTGCAGTCATGCTTCACACCGTCGTTAAAAAGGAAGACAGATGAAAATCAGTCGGGAAACACTCCACCAGCTAATTGAGAATAAACTCTGCCTGGCTGGGTTAAAACGTGAGCACGCTGCAACCGTTGCTGAAGTATTGGTTTACGCCGATGCCAGAGGGATCCACTCTCATGGCGCGGTACGCGTGGAATACTACGCAGAACGCATTTCAAAAGGCGGCACTAACCGCGAACCGGCATTCCGTCTTGAGGAGACAGGGCCGTGCTCAGCAATTTTACATGCCGACAACGCCGCCGGGCAGGTTGCCGCAAAAATGGCTATGGAACATGCCATCAAAACCGCCCAACAAAATGGCGTTGCCGTGGTCGGCATTAGTCGGATGGGGCACAGCGGTGCAATCTCTTATTTTGTGCAGCAGGCAGCTCACGCCGGATTAATTGGCATTTCGATGTGTCAGTCCGATCCCATGGTGGTGCCATTTGGCGGGGCGGAAATTTACTACGGTACTAACCCGCTGGCCTTTGCCGCGCCGGGAGAAAGTGACGAGATCCTTACCTTTGATATGGCGACTACCGTACAGGCATGGGGGAAAGTACTCGACGCGCGCTCGCGCAATATGTCTATTCCGGAGACCTGGGCGGTCGATAAAAACGGAGCACCAACAGCCGATCCATTCTCGGTTAACGCCCTGCTGCCCGCTGCCGGACCGAAAGGTTATGGCCTGATGATGATGATTGATCTGCTTTCAGGCGTGTTACTCGGTTTACCGTTCGGGCGTCAGGTCAGTTCAATGTATGACGATTTACACGCCGGACGTAATTTGGGGCAATTACATCTGGTAATTAATCCTGACTTTTTCTCCTCCAGCGAATTATTCCGACAACATCTTAGCCAGACCATGTGCGAATTAAATGCCATTACCCCCGCGCCCGGTTTTAGCCAAGTTTATTATCCCGGACAGGATCAAGATATTAAACAACGCAAAGCCGCCGTCGAAGGTATCGAGATTGTTGATGATATTTACCAGTATTTAATTTCCGACGCGCTTTATAACACGTCATATGAAACGAAAAATCCCTTTGCACAATAATAATTGAGACAGGACTTTCCTATGATCACACATTTTCGCCAGGCCATAGAAGAAACGCTGCCCTGGCTTTCCTCTTTTGGCGCAGACCCAACGGGTGGAATGACCCGTTTACTTTATTCGCCGGAATGGCTGGAAACCCAGCAACAATTCAAAAAAAGAATGGCCGTCAGCGGGCTGGAAACACATTTCGACAAAGTGGGGAATTTATACGGCCGCCTGAGCGGCACCGAATACCCACAGGAAGTGGTTCTGAGCGGTTCGCATATCGATACCGTTGTTAACGGCGGTAACCTTGACGGGCAATTCGGCGCACTGGCGGCGTGGCTGGCAATTGACTGGCTGAAAACGCAATACGGCGCGCCGCTGCGTACAGTCGAAGTGGTGGCGATGGCAGAAGAAGAAGGCAGCCGCTTCCCATATGTCTTCTGGGGCAGTAAAAACATTTTCGGTCTGGCGAATCCTGACGATGTGCGGAATATCTGTGATGCCAAAGGCAACAGCTTCCTTGATGCGATGCTCGCCTGCGGATTTGTCCTGCCGAACGCGCCGCTACCACCACGCGAGGACATCAAAGCCTTTGTCGAACTGCATATTGAACAAGGCTGTGTACTGGAAAGTAATGGTCAATCAATTGGCATCGTGAATGCAATTGTCGGGCAACGTCGCTACACGGTGACGCTGAACGGCGAATCAAACCATGCAGGCACCACGCCGATGGGCTATCGTCGTGATACGGTCTACGCGTTCAGTCGCATTTGCAATCAAGCGGTTGAAAAAGCGAAAAAGATGGGCGATCCGCTGGTGCTCACCTTTGGCAAGGTGGAGCCGCGCCCGAATACGGTGAATGTGGTGCCGGGGAAAACCACTTTCACTATTGATTGTCGCCATACTGACGCCGCCGTGTTGCGTGATTTCACCCAACGGTTAGAAAACGACATGCGGGCGATTTGCGATGAAATGGATATCGGTATTGATATCGATTTATGGATGGATGAAGAACCCGTGCCAATGAACAAAGAACTGGTCGCCACCCTGACGGAGCTGTGCAAGAAGGAAGCCCTGAACTATCGGGTAATGCACAGCGGTGCCGGACACGACGCGCAAATTTTCGCGCCTCGCGTGCCGACCTGCATGATTTTCATTCCCAGCATTAACGGGATCAGCCATAACCCGGCGGAACGCACCAATATTAACGACCTTGCCGAAGGGGTCAAAACGTTGGCACTCATGCTTTATCAACTTGCCTGGCAGAAATAAGGAGTCATAAATGGGATATTTAAATAACGTCACGGGTTACCGCGATGATTTACTGGCTAACCGCGCGATTGTGAAACACGGTAATTTCGCACTGTTAACCCCAGACGGCCTGGTGAAAAATATTATTCCGGGCTTTGAAAATTGTGACTCGACGATCCTGTCTACACCAAAGCTGGGCGCTACGTTTGTCGATTATCTGGTCACGCTGCATCAAAACGGCGGTAATCAGCAGGGTTTCGGCGGCGATGGGATAGAAACTTTCCTGTATGTGATTTCTGGAAATATCACTGCCGAAGCTGAAGGGAAAAAATTTGACTTAAGCGAAGGTGGGTATCTGTATTGCCCGCCAGGTTCCTTAATGACGTTTGTTAATTCCCAGACCGAAGACAGCCAAATCTTCTTATATAAGCGCCGTTATATTCCGGTAGAAGGCCATGCGCCGTGGCTGGTTTCTGGCAATGCAAATGAACTGGAACGTATTCACTATGAAGGTATGGACGATGTGATCCTGCTGGACTTCCTGCCAAAAGAGTTAGGCTTTGATATGAACATGCATATCCTCTCTTTTGCGCCAGGTGCCAGCCACGGTTATATCGAAACCCACGTTCAGGAACACGGTGCCTATATTCTTTCCGGTCAGGGGGTTTATAACCTCGACAATAACTGGATCCCAGTGAAAAAAGGCGATTACATCTTTATGGGCGCATATTCCTTGCAAGCCGGTTATGGCGTAGGGCGCGGTGAAGCGTTTAGTTATATTTATTCGAAAGATTGCAACCGCGACGTTGAGATTTAATTAATACCACTCTCGCTGAGATTTTTATTTTAGCTATGTTGGATTTCGCCACGGTTTATACCGTGGCTTTTTTTTCGCAACATTACCTGATGCGCTTCACTTATCAGGCCTACATGATAATTTTCGCGATTTCCAGGACGGAACCGGCATACACAACACGCACGTTGTCAGTAATCTGAACGGATGCGATATGAACCGCATCCACTTTATTAAGGTAAGAATCAGAGTTTAATTCCCTGACCTATTTTAATGGCACAGGCAATATTCCGCGCGCTGTTAAAGAGATTGGTTTCACCACTGGCAAGCACTTCGGCTAAAGGTGCCAGCCGCGGCAGTATACTGAAAACAGCGTCGATACCATATTGATGCACCACTTCCACGCCATCACCCAATACGCCAGCAATCCCAATCACCGGGACATTTAATTTCTTCGCCACTGACGCCACACCCAGCGGCGCTTTACCGCCTGCCGTTTGTGAGTCAATGCGCCCCTCACCGGTGATCACCAGCGCCGCACCTTGCACCGCCTGCGCAAGATTGACCGCATTTAACACAATATCAATACCCGGTTTGATATCCGCATTGAGAAACACTGCCGCCGCAATGCCCATTCCGCCCGCTGCGCCGCCACCTGCCATCTGGCAGACGTTAATTTCAGTTTGCTGTTGTAAAACACGGGCGTAATTTTGCAGCCCCTGTTCCAGCTCTTCGACCATTTCCGGCGTTGCCCCCTTTTGTGGGCCAAACACCGTAGCCGCACCGCGTGCCCCTACCAGCGGGTTATCGACATCGCACGCGACTTCGATATGGCAGCTCACCAGACGCGGATCGCGCTCCTCTATCTCAATGCTTGCCACACGGGCTAAATTACCGCCATTTGCCGCCAGCACCAGACCATCAGCATCGAGAAAACGCACACCGAGTGCCTGCGCCATGCCCATGCCGCCGTCTACCGTCGCGCTGCCGCCAATGCCGAGAATAATATGACGAATGCTGTTATCAAGCGCATGGCGAATTAACTCACCGGTGCCATAACTTGACGCCAGTAGCGGATTACGCTTTTCAGGTGCGACCAGCATCAGGCCACTTGCCGCCGCCATCTCGATCACCGCCGTTTTCCCATCCCCAGTAATGCCATAAAAAGCATTCACTTTTTCGCCCATCGGTCCACAGACTTCATGCGTCACGATTTTGCCGCCCGTCGCAGCAACCATCGCATCAACCGTCCCCTCTCCACCATCCGCTATCGGCAAACAGATATAGTGCGCATCGGGAAAGAGGGTCGAAAATCCAGCTTTAATTGCCTGACAACATTTTTCTGCACTTAAGCTCTCTTTAAAAGAGTCTGGCGCAATGACAATTTTCATTATTAATCCTTTTTCAACAAATTATTCGATGCGTTCCCACGGAATAAGATTATCCATAAGAACAGCCAGTAAAATTCCGACCAGTAGACCGTTACTGAGTAGAGGACGAAGCGTTAATGGAAGATCTTGCAGATACACAGGCGGTAATGCCATTAAAAATATGCCGACAAATAACGGCAATGCGAGGCGATAAATATTGCGAGCGGTAAAAGTTATTTGCTGGTTAAATACCAGAGCAGAAAAGAGCAGCGGTAGATAAGAAACCAGCATAACCGCGCTACTCACCGGTAATGGAATACTACAGAACAGTCGTGTAAGTGCAGGAATCAGCGCCACCAGCAGACAAATAACGCTGCCATAAATAAACGAGCGTCGCGAGTAATCGCCGGTCTGGGTTAATAAACCAATTGATGAAACAAACGGCGAGAATGGAATTACCGACAACGGTACGGTTATCAAGGTCATAAATCCGGTCACCACAAAGCTGCGACGATAACGCGCATTCCCCGCGCCCTGTTGCGGATAAAAAACATCTGTACCGCGAATCGCACCGTAGGTATTACTGATATTAACCAGACCGGTAATCACCGCCGTCAGAATAATTCCCGGTGACAACGTGCCACCACTGCCGAGCGGGAACCACTGCCAGTGCAACTCACCGGAAAGCGAATGCGAGGACGAAAAGCAAAAATGCCATAACAACCACCCGGTTATCGTGCCGACCAGCAAGCCGTAACGGGCAAAACGTTGCGGCAGAAAGATAATCATCGCCAGCACCAGACACATTACCGCCACCGAGAGCGCGAACGGCGGTAACTGAATTTTAAAATCAGGATCGGCTATGCCAAACGGCAGCCCGAGCATACCTTTAAAAAAGATGCTGGTCAGTTGTGCGCCAAGCATCAGCATAAACAGCACCATCACCGTCGGGGTAAATAACCGCGCCAGGCGATGACCTAAGCCACTAACACCAATCATTATTGTCAGTACGCCGGAGAGCGCAATTCCCACCGCCAGACTGGTGGCGATATCGTTGATCGGTGTACCGCGCGACGCTTCTCCGAGGGTGATGGTGAGGATGGTTCCCCACCACAGGCCCCCCGGCCCTTCCATAATTGCGCGACGATGACCGCAGAATGCCTGAGCAAAGCAGGCCAGCGCGGTAGAGAGAAAAGCATATTGGGTGAGCGTAAGCAGGCTACTTTGCGGCAACTGAAAAGCCGAAAGCAACGTAGGAGGAACCACAACGGTGTTGCAAAAAATAAAGAAAAACCACTGAAACCCTGATAACAGGCTTTCGCGGCTGACTACAAAATTGAACATAAACACACCTTAACCGGAGAATGCCCGCACGCGGCGGGCATTGCAGGGGCCAGATTACTGCTGATGTTTAAGGATAAATTGACCTTTAGGCGCAACAGGGAAGCCCTGTTCGATGTCGTAAATCACATCACCACGTAAGATGGTTTTCGTGATACGCGCGCCAATGGTACGGCCAACATACGGGCTGACTTTGTGGCGATATTCCAAATCGTCATTGGTAAGAACATAGCTGCTATTCGGCTGAATGAAGACGAAGTCGGCATCTTTTCCTGGGGCGATACGACCTTTTTGCTGCAAACCGAAAATATCCGCCGCATTGGTGGCCATTAATTTGCCGAACATGGCCAGAGACATACCACGTTTCTGTACCGCTTCATCGAACATCACGTCCATGCAGCTTTGCAGACCAGCGATACCGCCCCATGCTTTCATGATGTTACCGGCTTTCATTTCAGGAGGGCATGGAGAGTGGTCAGAAACCAGGCAGTCGATTTCACCGTTGAACAGTTTTTCCCACATGCCGTTCTGGTTTTCCAAATCGCGGATCGGCGGTGAACACTTCGCCAGAGTGCCTATTTCTTCAAACTGATCGGTATCCAGCACAAAGTAATGCGGGCAGGATTCACAGGTAACGTCCTGACCTTCCTGACGCGCACGAGTCACTTCTTCAACACCTTCCGGGCTGCTGATGTGGCAAACGTGCAGACGGCAACCGGCAACTTTTGCCAGATACAGTACGCGGCGAATCGCTTCCACTTCCGTAAATACCGGGCGCGAAGCGACATAGTCATGCGCGGTTACGCGGCCTTCACGCTTCGCCTCTTCGCCCAGTTCGTCACAGATCAGCGCGTTTTCGCAGTGCACCAGCACCGGCTGACCCAGTTCGCCCAGCTTCTGCGCGCCTTTGAAGAACTGCCAGTCATTGACGTCACGGAAGTCATTGTCGATACCGCGATCGCCACAGGTTGCGACGAAGCATTTGAAGCCGACAACGCCCACTTCATCCAGCTCATGCAGACGGTCGATGTTGTAAGACACCAGGCCACCGAGTTGTGCCGCATCGATAGTCAGCTTGCCTTTAGCGGCATCAAACTTCAGTTCAATAGAAGCGCGGTCAACGGTAGCTGGCAACTGGTTGAGCGGCATTTCGATCATGGTGGTAATACCGCCTTTTGCCGCTGCGCGAGTGCCGGTTTCATAACCTTCCCAGTGGCTGCGACCTGGCTCAGAAATATGGGTGTGCGCATCAACCATGCCCGGAGAGACCACCAGACCAGACGCATCCATAATTTCTTTTGCATCGCCCAGCTCCTGACCGATAGCGGCAATTTTTCCGCCTTTAACGGCGATATCTACAACGCGAGCTTCATTTTCTAAAATGACAGTGCCGTTTTTAATAATTAAATCAAAAGACATAACAAACTCCTTGTAAAATACAGATTGTTTTTTTAACTCAATGTTCAATATCGGGATTAATTAACCTGTGACTTTTTGTTCTCCTGTTTTTTCTATTGCTGTGCGTTTTTTTAATAAAGCGTAAGCCGCAAAGGCGACGATAACGCCGACAAACCATGAAATTCGAGATAATGGTTCCATGACCGGAATAAATTTACCGCCGAGAGATAAAATAACCGCCACCAAAGTTACTGAGAACGCGGTAAGGTTAAAGCCGTTATCGTAGTATTTAAAATCACCGGATGCGGTATATAATTCATCAAGATTAATTTGCCCACGCATGACCACGAAATAGTGAGCCATCATCACACCAATTACCGGCCCCAGCATTCCGCCGATAATATCGAGGAACAGATAAATACTGTCCTGATTTTCCATTAATTTCCACGGGCAGATCAGCAGGCTGATAATACTGGCAATCAGTACGCCGTTTTTATAGGTCAGTTTCGTCGGTGCAATAGCAGCAATCTGATAACCGGCCGGAATAATATTACCGGTAGCGTTAGTCGAAATGGTCGTCATCAGAATAACCAGTACCGCAAAGAATGAGGCGAACAGGCTGTCCCAACGTTGAACAATATCCAGCACGTTCCAGGTATCAGCGCCGTAATGAATACTGGCTCCGGCAATAATACTTACCCCAGCAACCGCAAACAGAATATAGGCCACGACCAGACCCAGCGTTTGCCCCAGCGCCTGCTCACGAAACGAGTGGGCGTTTTGCGTAAAGTCGGATGCGCTTACCGCCGGTGCTGCCCAGACTGCAACCACCGCGTTTATCACCACCAGGAACAGGAAACCACTGTTTTCTGCTTTCTGTACACCACTGGGGATGTAGTCGAGGATTGGACCGATCCCAACCAACGAAATCGCCCAAATCGCCATGCCACCGAAAACGATATAGATGCACGGGTTAAGAATGGCGGTGAATTTATTTAAAACTTTGCCGCCACCGAAGCCAATTCCAACGTTAACCAGCCAAAAAAACAAGAAGGTAATCAGGCCGGGTAGAGAAAGTCCTAACAGAGTGAAATCACCACCGAGAGTTAAAAACCCCGGCCAGATTTTGCCAATCAGGATCAAGCAGGCCAGTGACCCCGCGTAGCATTGCAGGCCAAACCACATGATAGCGGCAATACCACCTCTTAATAATCCGGGAAACAGTGCGCCACGTACACCGTAAGAAGCACGCAGGATCATGGCAAATGGTACGCCGTATTTACTGCCCGCCGCACCGTTTAATACCATTACCGCTGCAATAAAAAAGGCACTAAGGATAATTGCCAGCATAATACTAAAGGTAGACAAGCCGAGAATAAAAAAGCCACCTACCATTACGTAGTTGGGAACGTTATGTACCGACCCCATCCATAAGGTAAAATAGTTAAATGTTTTCCAGGTCCGCTGGTTTTGCGTTTTCGGTAATAGATCTTCGCTATAGCCACGTTGCTGGAATAGTTTTCTCTGATGTTCCATAAATCCCTCTTAATTTCACGTATTGAATAACGCTGTTTTAATCTAGCTATGAGGAACTAATAAAATAAAAAATAGATTTAATACTGAAGCAACATCGTTGGCTGCTTTCTTTTTTACTGCAGGCCGAATCAATTATTTGATATCGGCCATTATTTATTGCGGGCATCGTAGCTTCATCAGCCATGATGCTCATTTATCAGGCCAGTTTATGATTCGCCATTAATTCCAGCGCCTGCACTAACGCAGAGTGATCCAACTGGCTGCCGCCGTTTGCTGCACAGGTATTAAATAATTCCTGGCAGGTCGCGGTGTTTGGCAGATTCAGCGCCAGCGCTTTCGCACTTTGTAGCGCCAGGTTGAGATCTTTCTGGTGCAGAGCGATTTTGAAGCCCGGATTAAAGGTGCGTTTAATCATACGCTCTCCGTGAACTTCCAGAATGCGCGAGGAGGCAAAGCCGCCCATCAACGCCTGACGCACACGCACAGGATCAGCACCGGCTTTCGAAGCAAACAACAGGGCTTCAGAAACCGCTTCAATATTGAGCGCCACGATAATCTGGTTCGCCACTTTGCAGGTTTGACCGTCGCCGTTACCGCCCACGAGGGTGATATTTTTACCGAGCAGTTCAAACAGCGGTTTCACGCGTTCAAATACCGCTTCGTCACCGCCAACCATAATTGACAACGTCCCTTCACGCGCGCCAATTTCACCGCCGGAAACGGGCGCATCGAGATAATCACCACCCAGTTCATTTACCTGACGAGCAAAACGTTTAGTTTCAATCGGTGAAATAGAACTCATATCAACAATGGTTTTGCCCTTCAGCGCAGCTTTAGTACAGCCATTGTCACCAAACAGAACCTCTTCAACGTGCGGCGTATCCGGCACCATAATAAAAATGATGTCGGCAGCGTCCGTTACCTGGCGCGCGGTTTCGACATTAACGGCACCGAGTGACAGTAATTCATCAGCAACCGGTCCAATGGTCGTGACATGTAATTGATGACCGGCACGCGCCAGATTAATGGCCATCGGGGTGCCCATAATGCCTAAGCCAATAAATCCCAGTTTCATAATTAACCTCTTTTAAATGTCGCCATTCCTGAATTCAGACAACACGATCCCCTGCCGATGTTGCGGCCTAAAAAAGCATTGTCTGAACAGCGTTACGTTTTAACGGTACGGTTCCATCCAGCGTAAACCGGCTTCCGTAGTGGTTTGGGGTTTATATTCACACCCAACCCAACCGTTGTAGTCAGAATTTTCAATTACCGTAAAGAGATAATCGTAATTAATTTCTCCGGTTCCTGGTTCGCCGCGATGTGGATTATCAGCGATTTGCAGATGACCAATTTTATCGGCCCATTGGGTTATGGTATTGGTTAATTCACCTTCCATCCGTTGCATATGATAAATGTCATACTGGATTTTTACATTGCAGCAGCCAACATCTTCAATCAGTTTCAGTGCCTGCTGAGTTCCGGTGAGATGAAAACCAGGAATATCGAAATGGTTGATTGGCTCAATCAATAATAAAATATCTTCTTTCATCAGCATATTCGCGGCATAACGCAGATTTTCCACAAGCGTTGCGTGAATCTGTTCACTGCTGAAGCCTGCTGGTGTTTTCCCGACCAGACAGTTAACTTTTTTATTACCCAGCGCACGGGCATAACGAATCGCTGCTGCTACGCCATCACGAAACTCTTCTTCACGCCCTGGAATACAGGCAATACCCCGCTCGCCTGCCGCCCAGTCACCCGCCGGTAAATTATGCAGCGTATGTTCAAGTTTATTACTCGCCAGTACCTGTTTTAATTCTTCAATGTCATAGTCATAAGGAAACATAAATTCAACACCGCGAAAACCACACTGAGCGGCTTTCTCAAAACGGCTGAGAAAATCATATTCGCCAAATAACATCGATAAATTAGCAGAGAAACGTAACATTATTTATCTCCCTTATTCATAGTGCATGAAACAGGTTTCCGTCGGTGCGTCCACTGCGTTATCCGCAATATCTTCAAATTCCATGACGTTATCCAGTTCACTGCCCATCGAAATATTAGTCACACGCTCCAGCATAATTTCCACTACCACCGGAACACGGTACTGATTCATTAAAGCTTTCGCCTGTTCAAAGGCCGGAGAAATATCTTCCGGTTTGAAGACGCGAATGGCTTTACAACCCAAACCTTCCGCCACTTTTACGTGGTCAACGCCGTAACCGTTCACATCACTGGAGTTAATATTTTCGAACGCGAGCTGTACGCAGTAATCCATATCAAATGCACGCTGCGACTGGCGAATCAGACCGAGATAGGCGTTATTGACCAGCACATGGATGTACGGAATGTTGAACTGTGCGCCAACGGCTAACTCTTCAATCAGGAACTGGAAGTCGAAGTCTCCGGAAATCGCCACCACATTACGCTCTGGATCAGCCGCACACACGCCCAGCGCCGCCGGAATGGTCCAGCCCAGCGGGCCTGCCTGACCACAGTTGATCCAGTGACGGTCTTTAAAGACATGCAGCATTTGTGCAGCGGCAATTTGCGACAGACCAATAGTGGTGACATAGCAAACATCGCGTCCAAAGGCTTTGTTCATCTCTTCATACACGCGCTGCGGTTTCACCGGCACGTTATCGAAGTGGGTTTTGCGCAGCAGAGTGCGTTTGCGCTGCTGGCACTCTGCAACCCACTCTTTACGACAAGGCAGACGCCCGGCTTTTTGCATCTCCTGCGCCACTTCAACCAGCAGCATCAGCGCCGCTTTAGCGTCAGAGACAATACCCAGATCCGGACACAGCACGCGGCCAATTTGTGTCGGCTCAATATCGATGTGGACGATTTTGCGCCCTTCGGTGTATTTCTCTACCGAACCGGTATGACGGTTGGCAAAACGGTTACCAATACCAAACACCATGTCGGACGCCAGCAACGTTGCGTTACCGTAGCGATGCGCGGTTTGCAGCCCCACCATCCCGGCCATCAGTTCGTGATCGTCCGGAATACAGCCCCAGCCCATCAGCGTTGGGATCACCGGAACACTGGTCAGTTCAGCAAACTGTTGTAACAGCGCCGCGGCATCGGCGTTGATTACCCCGCCCCCGGCAACAATCACCGGACGTTCGGCCTGAATTAACATTTCTACCGCTTTTTCGATCTGCATACGGCTGGCAGCAGGTTTGTAGGCCGGCAGCGATTCGTACATGTCAGGATCAAACTCGATTTCCGCAACCTGAACGTCGAACGGTAAATCCACCAGTACCGGCCCCGGACGACCAGAACGCATCAGGTGAAATGCCTGTTGCAGCACACGAGGCACCAGCGCCGCTTCACGTACAGTAACCGCCATTTTACTGACCGGTTTGGCGATAGCTTCGATATCCACCGCCTGGAAATCTTCTTTATGCAGACGAGCGCGCGGAGCCTGACCGGTAATGCACAAAATAGGAATGGAATCAGCAGAAGCAGAATAGAGCGCGGTGATCATATCAGTGCCCGCCGGACCGGAAGTCCCCAAACAAACGCCGATATTCCCTGCCGTTGCGCGGGTATAGCCTTCAGCCATGTGCGACGCACCTTCTACGTGACGCGCCAGGATGTGACGAATACCGCCGTGCTTACGCATCGCTGAATAGAAAGGGTTGATTGCTGCTCCCGGAACGCCGAAGGCGGTGGTGATACCTTCTTTCTCCAGCACATACATTGCCGCGTCAACGGCTCTCATTTTTGCCATTTTATTCCTACCTCTATTAATTGGAAAAATTTTCCAACTTTCATTTTTTGTCAAAAAAACCCGCTCCGCAGAGCGGGATGCGACAGACACTATGGATGTGCTTTCAGTCCCAACGCCGTACTAATATCGCGGGCGGTGTCTCTGACCAGCTCACCCTGGCTGACAAAACGATCTTCTGTCAGTCGTGATGAAGGCCCGGAGATAGAGATAGCGGCAACAACACTACCTACATCGTCGTAAATTGCTGAAGCTATGCAATTCAGGCCTACAACATGCTCTTCTTTATCTACGGTATAGCCCAGTTCACGCGCTTGTTCCAGGTCCTTCAGCAAGGTGGGCATATCCACAAGCGTCGTTGGCGTAAACTGCTGCAAACCGGTTTGCAGGATGATGCTCATCAGCTCCTCTTCCGCCAGCGGATAAAGCAGCGCCTTGCCTGCGCCGGAAGCATGTAACGGCAGACGACTGCCCAGCGGCGCGCACATCCTGACCATCGATTTACACTCTAACTGACCAATTAAAACCGCTTCATTGCCGTTACGAATTGCGACATTGACCGTCTCGCCGGAAAGCAACATCAGGCGGCGCATAAACGGCCCGGCAACGGAGAGGACATCGCGGTTATGGATGTACGCCGCGCCGACGTTAAAGACACCTAATCCTATATGCCACCAGCCTAACTGACTGTCCTGATAGACAAAATCCGCTGCCTGTAAAACCTTCAGCAAGCGAAAGGTCGTTGAGAGCGGCAAATCCAGATTGAGAGAAATATCGCTAACCGATGAACTTCCCCCACTTTTTTCCAGATATTGCAGGATCGCAATTCCCCGTTCTAACGCCTGTGCGCCCTTCTGTGCCACAGGCTCTGCCTGTCCTGGCCTGCCGCGCCGTCTAACTTCCGTCATACCTACGTTAACTCCGACCTACAAGTGAGCATAAACAATGAACAATTAGTTTATCTTATGCAAGTCGGTTCCAGGCGTCACGCAAAACAGAGTTCCTGTTCAGGAATACTTTCGACATCACAGTTGTCACTGCCGCCGCGATCGATGGTCAGAAAATCGGTAACCTGCTGCCAGGCGAAAAGCGGATGGTGCCAGACATTACGATGGTAATTCACCCCCTGCTCACCGTTGGTGATAAACGCCCGCAGCGTTGACAGATCTGGGGTTTCATCACCTGACGCCACGACCACCACAAACGCTTCCCCTTTCAACGGAATAAATGCCTGGGTGCCCAACGGATGGCGTTCGAGTTCGTGGATGGTCAGCGGCAGATTCGCCGGTTGCGCGCGGTTAATGCTGATAAGCGTCCGGTCTTGCTCAAGAATCTCAACGAGCGCCAAATCGTGATAACGCTCCACCAGTCCATTGTTTATATGGAAAAAATCCCGTTGCTGCGTTTCGATAACGTCGCCATAAGCACTGAAGGCTTCCTGACTTAACGGTAATACCTGAAGTTTCATCTTTTTGTCCTTGTAACATAATTCCGTTCAACCACCGCCGACCGGTCAGCCAGGTTTCAATAACAGGCAATCTAAAACCTTAAGAGAACAACATCAATACAAAAGTTGGAATATTTTTCCAAAACCAGATTTAGTCCACAAATCACGCAGGGTTATCATGTGAAAATACAGGTAAATCAAAGGACAAGAAAATCATGCAACTTGCTGATTTAAAATGGGATACCTGAAGATGTTTGATCCAGAAACCTTGCGAACTTTTATTGC
The DNA here is from genome assembly GCF_002965125.1 of Escherichia sp. MOD1-EC6162. Taxonomy (NCBI): domain Bacteria; kingdom Pseudomonadati; phylum Pseudomonadota; class Gammaproteobacteria; order Enterobacterales; family Enterobacteriaceae; genus Escherichia; species Escherichia sp. MOD1-EC6162. The sequence continues at coordinate 121,874 of NZ_PTSB01000004.1, read as the reverse complement.
TGTTGCTGAAACAGGAAGTTTTTCAAAAGCGGCTGAACGATTATGTAAGACCACGGCGACTATCAGTTATCGCATTAAACTTCTGGAAGAGAATACCGGGGTGGCGTTGTTTTTCCGCACGACTCGCAGCGTGACGTTGACAGCGGCAGGCGAGCATCTGCTTTGTCAGGCCAGAGACTGGCTGAGCTGGCTGGAAAGTATGCCCAGCGAGCTGCAACAGGTGAATGATGGCGTGGAACGCCAGGTGAATATCGTCATCAACAACCTGCTCTACAATCCCCAGGCCGTCGCCCAACTGCTGGCGTGGCTGAATGAACGTTATCCCTTTACCCAGTTTCACATCTCCCGACAAATCTATATGGGTGTCTGGGATTCGCTATTGTACGAAGGCTTTTCCCTGGCTATCGGCGTCACGGGGACCGAAGCACTGGCAAATACTTTTAGCCTTGATCCTTTAGGTTCGGTGCAATGGCGCTTTGTTATCGCGGCGGATCATCCGCTGGCGAACGTTGAAGAGCCGCTAACAGAAGCGCAGTTACGGCGCTTTCCGGCGGTCAATATTGAAGACAGCGCCCGAACCTTAACCAAACGCGTCGCCTGGCGTTTGCCGGGACAAAAGGAAATTATTGTTCCTGATATGGAAACGAAAATCGCCGCCCATCTGGCGGGCGTTGGCATTGGTTTTTTGCCAAAATCACTTTGCCAGTCGATGATTGATAATCAACAACTGGTCAGCCGGGTCATCCCGACGATGCGCCCTCCTTCGCCATTAAGTCTGGCATGGCGCAAGTTTGGCAGCGGCAAAGCGGTGGAAGATATTGTGACCTTGTTTACCCAGCGCAGGCCGGAAATCAGCGGTTTTTTAGAAATTTTCGGCAACCCACGTAGTTAAAAATCAAGTTTCCTTGCGCGTTGGCGCGTAAAATAGCGCGCAAGCTGATTTGAGGTTCACTTTTTACTATGCAAGAGAGATACACGGAACAGGACTATCGTGCCCTGCTGATTGCTGATACGCCCATTATTGATGTTCGTGCCCCCATCGAGTTTGAGCAAGGCGCAATGCCCGCCGCTATCAACCTGCCGTTAATGAATAACGATGAACGCGCCGCCATTGGCACCTGCTATAAACAGCAAGGATCAGAGGCGGCGCTGGCGTTGGGGCATAAACTGGTGGCGGGTGAAATTCGTCAGCATCGCATGGACGCCTGGCGGGCAGCGTGCCGGCAAAATCCACAAGGTATTCTCTGCTGCGCCCGCGGCGGTCAACGTTCACATATTGTGCAACGCTGGCTGCATGACGCAGGGATTGATTATCCGCTGGTGGAAGGCGGTTATAAGGCACTGCGCCAGACCGCGATTCAGGCGACCATTGAACTGTCAAAAAAACCGATAGTGCTGATTGGCGGTTGTACCGGCAGCGGCAAAACGCTGTTAGTGCAACAGCAACCGAACGGTGTTGATCTGGAAGGGCTGGCGCGCCATCGTGGTTCTGCTTTTGGTCGCACGTTACAACCACAACTTAGCCAGGCGAGTTTTGAAAACCTGCTGGCCGCCGAAATGCTAAAAACCGACGCCCGTCAGGATCTGCACCTGTGGGTGCTGGAAGATGAAAGCCGGATGATTGGTTCAAATCACCTTCCGGAATGTCTGCGCGAGCGAATGACCCAGGCGGCGATTGCGGTGGTGGAAGACCCGTTTGAGATCCGTCTTGAACGCCTGAACGAAGAGTATTTCCTGCGTATGCATCATGATTTTACCCATGCATATGGTGAAGAACAGGGCTGGCAAGAGTATTGCGAGTACCTGCATCATGGGCTTTCAGCAATTAAGCGTCGGCTGGGATTACAGCGCTATAACGAACTGGCGGCACGGCTGGATGCGGCGCTGACAACGCAACTCGCAACCGGCAGCACCGACGGTCATATGGCCTGGCTGGTGCCGCTGCTTGAAGAGTATTACGACCCGATGTATCGCTATCAGCTTGAGAAAAAAGCGGAAAAAGTTGTCTTTCGCGGTGAGTGGGCGGAAGTGATGGAGTGGGTGAAGGCGCAGTGATGGGCGGCATTCTGTGCGCGTTGTTCATGCCGGATGCGGCGTAAACGCCTTATCCGGCCTACATTTTGCCCGTAGACCGTAGGCCTGATAAGACGCGCAAAGCGTCGCATCGAGCATCAGCGCACAGCTACCGGATGCGCCACAAGTGCCTCACCCGGCCTACATTTCGCCCGTAGACCGTAGGCCTGATAAGACGCGCAAAGCGTCGCATCGGGCATCAGTGCACAGCTACCGGATGCAGCACAAGCGCCTCACCCGGCCTACATTTTGCCCGTAGACCGTAGGCCTGATAAGACGCGCAAAGCGTCGCATCGGGCATCAGTGCACGGCTACCGGATGCGCCACAAGTGCCTCACCCGGCCTACATTTTGCCCGTAGACCGTAGGCCTGATAAGACGCGCAAAGCGTCGCATCGGGCATCAGTGCACGGCTACCGGATGCAGCACAAGCGCCTCATCCGGCCTACATTTTGCCCGTAGACCGTAGGCCTGATAAGACGCGCAAAGCGTCGCATCGGGCAATCTAACGCCTCTCATCACCCCGTAAACTGCCTGAACAGTGCCTTCCCCTTAACCAGTCGCGCACCCAGCCAGCCGCCGCACAGGGAAAGAAGCAACGCACCGCTGCACGGCAGCACAATCCACAATCGCCAGTCTGGCTCCCACGGGAAATCAAACACTTTCGCCTGCAACACCGCCAGCGCCGTTTCCGCGCCGATTGCGGCTACCAGGCCGGAAACAAACCCGAGCATGGCAAACTCACACCACAATGTTGTGCGCAGCAGCTTTTTGCCCGCGCCGAGTGTGCGCCACACCACCAATTCCTGATGCCGCTGACGCATTCCCACCTGCACCTGTGCCAGCAACAGCAACATACCGCAGGCAGTGACCAGCACCACCATCACTTCCAGCGCCCGACTTACCTGCTCCAGCACCTGGCCGACCTGTTTTAAGATCGCACCAATGTCCAACAGGCTAATGGTCGGGAACTGGCGGTTGAGTTGCGTCAACATGCCGTTGCCGTTCTCCCAACGGAAACTGGTGAGCCAGCTCTGCGGTTGCCCGTCCAGTGCCCCTTCAGGGAAAATAAAATAGAAATTCGGACGCAGACTTTCCCAGTCCACTTTGCGCAGGCTGGTGACTTTGGCGCGAAACTCCTGGGTGTCACCCATAAAGGTGACGGTATCGCCCAGACCAACGTTCAGGCGTTTTGCCAGCCCCTCTTCCATCGACACTTCATCGGCTTTTGGCGGCCAGCTACCGGCGACAATCGGGTTATGATCCGGCCGCGTATTTTGCCAGGTGAGATTCAGCTCGCGATTAAGCGCCTCATCTCCATTGCCTTCTGTCGGCTTGTCGTTAATCGCCGTCAACCGCGCCCGCACCACCGGATAAAACGATTCCGGGACTATCTGATGTTCCGCGAGAAACGCTTTCAGCGGCGTTACCTGTTCCGTGGCGATGTTGATTAAAAAGTAGTTCGGGCTTTCTGGCGGCAACTGCTGCTGCCAGCGGTCAAGCAGATCGCCACGCAACACCAGCAGCAGTGCCAGCAGCATAAAGGAGAGCGAAAATGCCGAAAGCTGGCTTAACGTTGACCACGGCTGACGTAACAGGCGGCTAACCGCCAGGCGCAGAGGCAGCGATTTCAGCGTCATACTGCGTAATACATTGAGCAGCATCCAGCCCAGCACACCGCACAGCAAAGCCAGCACTATCGCGCCCGCCAGCACCGCCCACAGCAGCATACTGCCACCCATTAATCCGGCGAGCAGCAGCACAACCACCACACTGACAATCGGCAGATAAAACTTCAGCGGCCAGACGTTGGCGACCACATCATTACGTAATACGCGTAAAGGCTGCGTTGCCAGCAACAGTCGGTACGGTCGCAGCCCCACCAGCAACGAGATAACCGTCATGGTGCCGAGCGCCCACAACCACGGCCAGAAGCTGGCAGGCGGTAGCGCGGCGGGCAGAACAGGCTTGAGCAAAACCATCAACACGCTTTCGAACAACAGGCCAATCGCTCCGCCGGTAACGGCTGAAAGTATCAGTACCATCAGCCACTGACCGACGATTAACTTACGCAGTTGCGCCCGCCCAGCCCCCAGCGTTTTGAGGATCGCCACCAGATCGTAGCGGCTGCGGCAATAATGATTCATCGCCACCGCGACCGCCGCCACCGCCAGCAGCAAGGTCAGCAACGCCGAAAGCAGCAGGAACTGTTGCGAGCGTTCCATCGAACGCCCCAGCGCACCTTCGTCTTGTTCCAGACCGTACCAGCGTTGTTCGGGTTTAAGCTGTGGTAACAACCATTTCTCATAGCCGTCGAGCTGGTTCTCGTTGCCGCCGAATTTATAACGCCAGGTGACCCGACTTCCCGGCTGTATGGCTCCTGTTTTATCGACATCTGCCAGATTCATCATCAGGCGTGGGGCTATCTGGAAGGGATTAAAACCGGAATCCGGCTCCTGAATCACTTCTCCGGCAATGCGCAACGTGGCATCACCCACGTCGATGGTATCGCCCGTTTTCAAATTCAGGAGCGCCATCAGCCGTGGAGCCAGCAATACGCTGCCCGGTTGCGGTTTTAGTCCAGAAGGATTGGTCTGTAGCTCGCCATACATCGGGTAGATATCATCAACCGCTTTGACGTTCGCCAGTTGCGGCGTGTCGCCCGCAAAGGTCATGGTGGCAAAGGTAAGCTGCTTGTCGACTTTCAGGCCGCGCTTTTGCGCCTCTTCCAGCCACGCTGGCGGTACTTCGCGCGAACTGCGCAACGCCCGATCGCCCGCCATAAACTCACGGCTTTGCTGGCTTAAACCTTTCTCCATCCGATCGCTGATATTGCCCAGCGCCAGCACGCAGGCCACCGCCAGGCTTAACGCCAGCCAGACAATCAACAGCGACGGCGAGCGCCATTCGCGCCAGAACCAACGTGCAATCATGCTTCCTCCTGCAACTGTCCGTTCACCAGCCGTAAGCAGCGGTCGCAGCGTGCCGCCAGTTGCAGGTCGTGGGTCACCATAATCAGGGTGGTGCCATGCTCACGGTTGAGGGAAAACAGCAGGTCGGCAATTTTATCGCCCGTCTGGCGGTCAAGGTTGCCGGTGGGTTCATCGGCAAACAGCACATCAGGCCGACCGTTAAAAGCTCGCGCCAGCGCCACCCGTTGCTGTTCTCCACCGGAAAGCTGTGCCGGAAGATGATCAAGACGTTTACCCAGCCCCAACTGTTCGAGCAACGCTTTCGCACCGTTACGGCTTTCCGCGCTACTCTCACCGCGCAGCAGCGCCGGAAGTTCGACATTTTCCAGTGCATTAAGGGTAGGAATTAACATAAATGACTGAAAAACAAAGCCGACATGCTTCGCGCGTAACGTTGCCCGCGCTTCTTCATCCATAGTATGTAGCGGTTGCCCCACCAGATTCACTTCACCACTACTACCGTCATCCAGCCCGGCGAGGATCGCCAGTAAGGTTGACTTACCCGACCCTGACTCGCCCACCAGCGCGATGGTTTCGCCGCGTTTGACAACCAGCTCAACTCCGGTGAGGATGGAGAGTTCATGCTCCCCCTGACCGACGGACTTCTTAAGATGATGAACTTCAACAATGTTTTCCGCTGGCATTTGCCCTTCCTGTTCCTGGTCCTGTTAACTTTCCGTGCCGCCGCAGCGGACACGTTATTAATTCTGGGTGATAGCCTGAGCGCCGGGTATCGAATGTCTGCCAGCGCGGCCTGGCCTGCCTTGTTGAATGATAAGTGGCAGAGTAAAACGTCGGTAGTCAACGCCAGCATCAGCGGCGACACCTCGCAACAAGGGCTGGCGCGCCTTCCGGCTCTGCTGAAACAGCATCAGCCGCGCTGGGTGCTGGTTGAACTGGGCGGCAATGACGGTTTGCGTGGTTTTCAGCCGCAGCAAACGGAGCAGACGCTGCGCCAGATTTTGCAGGATGTCAAAACCGCCAACGCTGAACCATTGTTAATGCAAATACGTCTGCCTGCAAACTATGGTCGCCGTTATAATGAAGCCTTTAGCGCCATTTATCCCAAACTCGCCAAAGAGTTCGATGTCCCGCTGCTGCCCTTTTTTATGGAAGAGGTCTACCTCAAACCACAATGGATGCAGGATGACGGTATTCATCCCAACCGCGACGCCCAGCCGTTTATTGCCGACTGGATGGCGAAGCAGTTGCAGCCTTTAGTAAATCATGACTCATAAAGCAACGGAGATCCTGACAGGTAAAGTTATGCAAAAATCGGTCTTAATTACCGGATGTTCCAGTGGAATTGGCCTGGAAAGCGCGCTCGAATTAAAACGCCAGGGTTTTCATGTACTGGCAGGTTGCCGGAAACCGGATGATGTTGAGCGCATGAACAATATGGGATTAACCGGCGTGTTGATCGATCTGGATTCACCGGAAAGTGTTGATCGCGCAGCCGACGAAGTGATCGCCCTGACCGATAATTGTCTGTATGGGATCTTTAACAATGCCGGATTCGGCGTGTATGGCCCCCTTTCCACCATCAGCCGCACGCAGATGGAACAGCAGTTTTCCGCCAACTTTTTCGGCGCACATCAGCTCACCATGCGTCTGTTACCCGCCATGTTGCCGCATGGTGAAGGGCGTATTGTCATGACCTCATCGGTGATGGGATTAATCTCCACGCCGGGTCGCGGCGCTTATGCGGCCAGCAAATATGCGCTGGAGGCGTGGTCAGACGCGCTGCGCATGGAACTGCGCCACAGCGGAATCAAGGTCAGCCTGATTGAACCAGGCCCTATTCGTACTCGTTTCACCAACAACGTCAACCAGACGCAAAGCGATCAACCGGTCGAAAACCCCGGCATTGCCGCCCGTTTTACATTGGGGCCGGAAGCAGTTGTGGCTAAAGTGCGCCATGCTTTTATCAGCGAGAAGCCCAAAATGCGCTATCCGGTGACGCTGGTTACCTGGGCGGTAATGGTGCTTAAACGCCTGCTGCCGGGGCGCGTGATGGACAAAATATTGCAGGGGTGAGTTGAAGCGCGCGCTTAAGCCCCCATGTCAAAGAAAATATCGACAACAGAGAGTGACTCCATGTCCGTACAAAATATTGTCAACATTAACGAATCTAACCTGCAACAGGTTCTTGAACAGTCGATGACCACGCCGGTACTGTTCTATTTTTGGTCTGAACGTAGCCAGCACTGTTTGCAGTTAACCCCGATTCTGGAAAGCCTCGCGGCGCAGTACAACGGGCAATTTATTCTGGCGAAGCTGGATTGTGACGCGGAGCAGATGATTGCTTCCCAGTTTGGTCTGCGCGCTATTCCGACCGTGTATCTGTTCCAGAACGGTCAGCCGGTAGACGGCTTCCAGGGGCCGCAGCCGGAAGAAGCGATCCGCGCCCTGCTGGATAAAGTGCTGCCGCGCGAAGAAGAACTGAAAGCGCAGCAGGCGATGCAACTGATGCAGGAAGGAAATTACACCGACGCACTGCCGCTGCTGAAAGACGCCTGGCAGTTGTCGAATCAGAACGGGGAAATCGGTCTGCTACTGGCAGAAACGCTGATTGCACTGAACCGTTCAGAAGATGCAGAAGCGGTGCTGAAAACCATCCCGTTGCAGGATCAGGACACCCGCTACCAGGGGCTGGTGGCGCAAATCGAACTGCTGAAGCAGGCGGCTGATACGCCGGAAATTCAACAGTTGCAACAACAGGTGGCAGAGAATCCAGAAGATGCTGCACTGGCGACGCAACTGGCGCTGCAACTGCATCAGGTTGGGCGCAATGAAGAGGCGCTGGAGTTACTGTTTGGGCATCTGCGTAAAGATTTAACCGCCGCAGACGGTCAGACACGTAAGACGTTCCAGGAGATCCTCGCCGCACTAGGTACAGGTGATGCGCTGGCGTCGAAATATCGCCGTCAGTTGTATGCGTTGTTGTATTGATATTTCGTTGAGATGCGACGCTTGCCCGGATTTGTAGGCATGATAAGACGCGCCAGCGTCGCATCAGCCATCCGCCCATAACCGCCGGATGCGGCGTAAACGCCTTATCCGGCCTACCAAATCGTGCAACTGCAATAAATTGCAGGAGCCATGTAGGCCTGATAAGACGCGCCAACGTCGCATCAGGCATCGCATTATTTATTCTTCAATTGCGCCAACACCAACTGGTGGCGCGAATTATAAAACTTACGATAAGTTAAATAGCAGGCAATAATGGTCGACAGACTGGCGGTCGAGAGCAACATAAAAGTCACCATAATCTGATATTTAATCGCCTTCACCGGATCAATCCCGGCAAATATCAACCCGGACATCATTCCCGGCAAACTCACTAAGCCAACCGTTTTTGCTGAATCGACCGTCGGAATTAAAGCCGCGCGAATACTGTCGCGTATTAATATTGCAGACGCCTGCTTCGGCGTCGCACCAAGACTCAATTTTTCCTGGATTTGCTGCTGTTCGCTGATAAACCGCTGCCCGAGATTGTTATAACACAGCCCCACAGCAACCATCGCATTACCAGCAATCATCCCGGCGATAGGGATCACCTGCATCGGGATAAACTCAATCGAACCCGATAAAATCAGCACCGCCAGAGTAATTCCCGCCCCCACCGTAATGGCAATAAACGACGAAACAAAGGCTTTAGTAATATATTTGCTCCGTTTTTGCGCATTCCACGCCGCATTAAAGCAGATAAATAACACCATCAATAATGTCAGGCTGGCATCATCAACACTGAATATATATTTCAGTACATAGCCAACGATGAACAGTTGGATTATCGCCCGCCCGACGCTCCAGAGAATATCTTTCTCCAGCGCCAGTTTTTCTTTATGGCTAATTAAGATTGCCACCACCACCAGCATTAATGCCAGCGCCAACGACTCGTTAGTAATATTATGCGTGTTCATAGCGTTCTTCCTGCATTTCTCCGGCATTCGGTTGCAGCATAATTACCTTATCCGCATGATTAATTTCATCTTTGTCGTGTGTCACCCACAGCACAGCAATATTTTGCTCGCGTACATAACGGTGGATCATCTCATTGACGTTACGTTTGTTGCTTTCGTCCAGCGCACTGGTAATTTCGTCGAGTAATAATACTTTCGGCATAAATTGCAGATTGCGAATCAACGAGATGCGCTGTTTTTCACCACCGGAAAGCTCGGAGACATTTTTAGTCAGGATGGTATCCGGCAAAGCAAAGCGTTCGAAAAAATCGAGAAAAATGGCCGGATCAGGCTGCTGGTTACGGATCTGCCAGGGAAAAATCAGGTTATCGTATACTGTGTCGCCAAACAGAGTTGGCGTCTGGGCACAGTAAGAAACTTGTTGGCGGTAGATTTCCGGCTTTAGTGTGCTGACATCCTCGCCTTCAAACAGTAACGTTCCGCTGGTCGGACTGATTAATGAAGCAACTATTTTTAGCAGCGTACTTTTGCCGCAACCGGAAGGGCCGGTAATTAACTTAAATTCGCCAGCTCGCAGCGAAAAATTAATGTTATTAAGAATCTTCGTATCACCCGCCAGATATCCGACGTTGTGTAACTGAAGCAAAAGACTATTTTCCGGCATTACCCATCCCTTTTTCTGATTTTTACTAAAAACAGTTTATCCTCCACAGTAATAAGGGGGAACTCCCTTTCAGTAATCAGGTATAATTTGTTTAATCAAGCAGCAACTTTGCTCATTATGGACGGTACAACAGGAGGTTTTTCCGATGCTTATCTTTATCCCGATTCTTATTTTTGTCGCGCTGGTGATTGTTGGCGCAGGCGTCAAAATCGTGCCGCAGGGCTATCAGTGGACGGTGGAACGTTTTGGCCGCTATACCAAAACATTGCAACCGGGGCTAAGCCTGGTGGTGCCGTTTATGGATCGCATTGGTCGCAAGATCAATATGATGGAACAAGTGCTCGACATTCCTTCCCAGGAAGTTATCTCGAAAGATAACGCCAACGTGACTATCGACGCAGTCTGTTTTATTCAGGTGATTGATGCCCCACGCGCAGCTTATGAGGTCAGCAATCTGGAGCTGGCAATCATTAACCTGACCATGACCAACATCCGTACCGTACTGGGTTCGATGGAACTGGATGAAATGCTCTCCCAGCGCGATAGCATTAACTCGCGCCTGCTGCATATTGTCGATGAAGCCACTAACCCGTGGGGGATAAAAGTCACCCGCATCGAAATTCGTGATGTACGCCCACCGGCAGAGCTGATCTCTTCGATGAACGCGCAGATGAAAGCGGAACGTACCAAACGCGCTTACATCCTTGAAGCGGAAGGGATACGCCAGGCGGAAATTCTCAAAGCGGAAGGTGAAAAACAATCGCAAATCCTGAAAGCGGAAGGCGAACGTCAGTCGGCTTTTTTACAGGCCGAAGCGCGTGAACGTTCCGCCGAAGCGGAAGCCCGCGCCACCCAAATGGTGTCTGAAGCCATTGCCTCTGGCGATATTCAGGCGGTGAACTACTTCGTGGCGCAGAAATACACCGAAGCGTTACAGCAGATCGGGTCGTCCAGTAACAGCAAAGTGGTAATGATGCCATTAGACGCCAGTAGTCTGATGGGGTCGATTGCCGGGATTGCCGAACTGGTGAAAGACAGCGCCAGCGAGCGGGCTAAATCATGATCGCGTTGCTGGTAGTCCACCCGCATATTTTCTGGCTGAGTCTCGGTGGTTTGCTGCTGGCGGCCGAGATGCTGGGCGGCAATGGTTATCTGCTGTGGAGCGGTGTCGCGGCGGTGATTACTGGTCTGGTGGTCTGGCTACTGCCGCTGGGTTGGGAATGGCAAGGGGTGATGTTTGCTGTTCTGACGTTACTCGCCGCCTGGCTGTGGTGGAAATGGCTGTCGCAGCGGGTACACGAACAAAAGCACAGCGATAGTCATCTAAACCAACGCGGACAACAGTTAATTGGTCGTCGTTTTGTGCTGGAAACGCCGCTGGTCAACGGGCGTGGCCATATGCGCGTTGGCGACAGTTCATGGCCGGTCAGCGCCAGCGAAGATTTAGGTGCGGGCACGCATGTTGAGGTGATTGCGATTGAAGGGATAACGTTGATCATCCGTGCGGTCATCGCCTGATGCGGCGCTGACGCGTCTTATCAGGCCTACAAAAATATGCCCGAATCGTAGGCCGGATAAGGCGCTTTCGCCGCATCCGGCAGTCGTGCACCGACGCCTGATGCGACGCTGACGCGTCTTATCATGCCTACAAATCTGTGCCTAAATCGTAGGCCGGATAAGGCGTTTACGCCGCATCCGGCATATAGCCGAGTAGAGGCAAAATTACTCTTCCCGGCCTTTACTCATACTTTTTTGGTCTTCATCCGGATAGTGTTTTTTTAGATATTCCAGGACGTTTTTATTGACCTTATGTTGGGTATACACCCACCCTTTCCAGTAATCAGGCTGGTCCAGGTACACTTCTGGCGGAATGGTAAAATCAGAAAGCGTTAACCATTCGGCTAACAGATCGGGGTTTCTCTTCTGGATCAACTGCAACAGCATGATCAGCGACATAGCAGAGGCAGGAGCCGTACTATCGCCGCTTAAATACTTCCACACCGTGGAACGATTCGAACGAAAAAGGATGGGGAGTAGCGCCCTGTCCAGATTCATTTCATTAAAAATCTTCTCAAATTCATTCATTTAATTTCCCTGCCTGGCGTAAACCTCTTAAAAATTGAGATTTATCAAAGAAACGCATTCTAGCACACATCAGGAACCTCTTCACGTTTAGCCCAGAAACGGAATTTATTTCGCTTATAAAAACAAGTCGTTACTCTTTTTTACAAGGAAATAGCACGAAATGAACTTCATAATTATTTATATAAGAAACAACCCATGTTTCTTTTGGCTAGTGTTTACGCTTACATCGCATAAAAACGCGCTTTACATCACACAAATGGCGGCGTAGATTTCGTTCAAATTGCAACGCATATTATTTCTTATAGAAACAATATTTGTTTTCTTTAGAACAATAAACGTGACTTACTTTGATAGAGAAAAAATGCATGAAATCTGTAAAGTTGTCTTTACTGGCTGTTGTTGTTGCTACCGCGGTAAGTCCATCTGCGTTTGCGGGTGATACTGTTGAGGCAGCAGCGACAGAATTAGCGGCAATCCAGCCAGGAATGTCGCAAATGGAAATTGATCAGAAAATTGGTCGATTTTTAGAAAGGACAGGGAACAGTGCTGCTACACAAAATTATCTAATTGCACATAATTACAAAACTACAACGCCTCAGAAAGCCGATGATACAGCCGCCTCTCCCGTACAGCCCACCAGTACGCTGAACCCGATAACCAATCAAGCGCAGCTCGACCGCGACAACGGGCAGGATACCGCCATTCAGAACGCGCAGCACACAGCCAACTGGGCATCGCTGAAAGCCGATGACGCACATCATGCCATTATGGTGGCGCAGACGGATATTGATGCTAATAAAGTCGCCATTGCTGACACCCGCAATGATGTCTCGGTCGTGCAGTCAGATGTCAGCACCTTGAAAGGCGATGTCGTACATGCTCAGTCAGCGGCTGACCATGCCAACATTAACGCCAACACCGCACTGATGAACGGCGTCAAACTTTCTGGTGCCGTGACTGAAAACAAAAACAATATTGAGCAGAACCGTAACGATATTGCCGTTCAGCAGCAACAACTCGACGAAACCCAGAAAACCGTTGCCGCCACTGGCGATGTACAGACTACCGCCCGTTATCAGAGCATGATCGACGCCAGACAGACAGCCGCTACCGATGCACAGCAGCAACAACTCGACACTACACAAAAAACGGTTTCCGCACTTGGCGATGCCCGCACCAGCGCACATTATCAGGAAATGGTTAACGCCAGGCTGGCCGCACAAAATGACGCTAATACACGTACCACAGCAGAACAAAAACAAAGAATAGATACCCTCACAACCAACCAGGCAACGCAGCAGCATATCGACAGCGTGCAATACGGGGAGCAAATTCAGCGTCTGGCACAAGATTCAACCCAAACACATGAACAAATTGACAGCCTGACACAAGACGTAACCCAAACGCATCAGCAGTTAACAAATACCCAAAAACGTGTCGCAGATAACAGCCAACAAATCAATTCACTCAATAACAATTTCAGTTCGTTGAAACATGAGGTGGAAGATAACCGTAAAGAAGCTAATGCAGGTATCGCGTCAGCCGTCGCTATTGCTTCACAGCCTCAGGTTAAGACAGGTGATTTTATGATGGTGTCTGCCGGAGCGGGTACATTTAATAATGAATCTGCGGTATCTGTCGGTGCTTCGTTTAACGCTGGAATTCATACAGTAATTAAAGCGGGTGTCTCTGCAGACACACAATCTGATTTCGGCGCGGGTGTCGGCGTGGGATATTCTTTCTAAATTTTATAGCGATTTCTTATTCGCAATATTTCTCAATTCTTTAAGGTTAATAATGATGAATAGCACCATTAAATCGTTTTCTCTGCTGACTATTATCTTACTGGCTGGCTGTAGCTCCCCCACTTCCCGTATCGCAGATTGCCAGGCGCAGGGCGTCAGCCATGACACCTGTTATCTTGCAGAACAGCAGCGCCAGGCGGCTATTTTAAGTGCATCCGAGGCGCAGGCTTATAAGAACGCAGAAGCCGCACAACACGCCCAGGCCGCTAAAAAATCCATTTATAAAGGTTTTGGTCTTACCTTTAGAATGAGCAGTAAAAACTTTGCTTATCTCAATGATTCATTATGCGCGATTGATGAAGATAATAAAGATGCCACCGTATACCAGTCTGGTCTTTATAACGTGATTGTTTATCACCATACAGGGAAAGTCGCATTAATGAAGGAAGGCCAGTTTGTGGGCTATTTAAAATGAAGAATGAAAAAAAACCAACTCTGATGCATATTATGATTATTGGTGCATTTATCTTTGCGTTCTTACAAGTTGTTTTATTAGCCTCCCTGGTTCACGCTGTTAATGCCAGCAACGCAATCCAGGAAGGTTTATTTCAGTCGGGACGCATTATGGTAGAAAGTTTGCAGCATATTCTTTCTGTGCAAACGGGGATTAACTGATTTTTCACCCCGCCCGATGATGGCAGCAGCCGGAGAGATTTTCGATAATCGGGCAATCGGCGCTGTCATCGCCGGGGCAGGCGTTTGCCAGCGCCAGCAACTGGTCGCGCATGGCTTGCAATTCCTCAATATGCCGTTCGATCTCCGCCACTTTCTCCAGCGTGCGCCGTTTTACGTCGGCGCTGTGTCGCTGCGGATCGTTAAACAGGTTCACCAGCTCTCCGCTCTCTTCCAGGTTAAAGCCCACCTGGCGCGCCTGGCGCAGTAACGTCAGTTCGTTGAGATGTTGCTGCGTGTAGGTGCGATAGCCGTTTTCGCTGCGCATTGGCGGTGTCACCAATCCCTTCTCTTCATAGAAGCGGATGGCTTTGCTGGTCAGGCCGGTAATTTTTGCCACATCGCTAATGTTCATCGTTCGCGCAACGCCTCCTGTGCTTTGTTAAAGGGTTTCAACAGATAATCCAGCACGCTCTTCTTGCCCGTGCGGATATCTACTGTCGCGACCATACCTGGGAATATCGGAAACTGTTGTTTATGTTTATTTTCCAGATGGTTGCTGAAGGTGCGAATGTACACCCGATAGTAATAAACATCGCGCCGCACTTCATCCTGAATGGTGTCCGGTGAGATCACCGCCACTTCTCCTGGCAAGCCGCCGTAGATGGAGTAATCGTAAGCGGTTATTTTCACCAGCGATTTTTGCCCCGGATGGATAAATGCCACATCGCGCGGGGAGATTTTTGCCTCAATCAGCAGTTGCTCATCCAGCGGCACGATAGTCATCAGTTTACCACCGGGGGCGATGACGCCGCCAACTGTGGTAACGTCAATGTCCTGGACAATGCCACGTACCGGCGCGGTAAAGTTGAGCCTGGTGAGAGAATCTTCCCGCCCACGGATCACCGAGCGCTGGGTTTCCACTTCCGCATTGGCTTTTGCTAACTCTTCCCGCGCCTGAACGTAATACTGTGTACGCACGTCGTTAAGTTTATTTTCCAGTTCATTAGCCTGGCGCTGTAAACGCAGCACTTCCACGTTGCTCGCCGCCCCTTGTTTCACCAGCGGCTGGGTCATTGCCAGTTCACGATTGACCAGACTAATCCCTTGCGTCAGTCCGGTGGTGGCTTTGCTTAACCCTTCACGGCGGGTGTTGTATAACGCCGTTTCGGATTCGATAAGTTCGGGAAATTTATTCAGTTCGTCAGGGAACACCAGCGGTTTATTGCTGACTTCCGCCCGCAACCGCGCCGAGGTTGCCAGCGCTGCGTACAGCCGCGACATCGCTTCCTGTACGTCGGATTCAGTTTTGGTGCGGTTAAGCTGCGCCAGTGGCTGACCCTGTTCGACAATATCGCCCACCTTCACGTCGAGATGATACAAAATGCCGCCTTCCAGCGACTGCACCACCTGTTCGCGCCCGGAAGGTTCTACGGTGCCGCTGCCGGTAGTCACTTCATCAAGCTGGAAATACCACGCCCAGCCGAGAAAACAGAGCAGCATCACTGCGGTAACGCGAACTGCCAGCGCCGATCGCGGCAGATGCGGTTCATTAAGGCCACGGTTGTATTGCATTTGTCCGTTCATGCGGCAGACCCCTTATTCTTCTCCTGTAACACCACGCGTCGCGCCGTGGGTTCGCCCTGCTCACGCAAAATGGCCTCTTTCGCACCGTCCATGACAATCCGCCCCTGATCCATCACGATTATCCTGTCCACCAGTTGCAGCATCGCCGTGCGGTGAGTGGCGATGACCAGCGTGCGATGGCCAATCCACTGTTTCAGTTGTTCGATTAAGTGCGCTTCCGCCATTTCATCCAGCGAGGCGCTGGGTTCGTCGAGCAGGACAATATTGGGTTGAGAGATGAGGAGCCGCGCCAGCAGCAGCGTTTGCCGCTGACCGCCAGAAAGGCCAAATCCCCCTTCCTGAATCATGTAGTTGAGTCCGTTTTTCTGCTTCTGCACAAAAGGCAGCGCCCCGCTGAGGATTAACGCGCGTTCGATATCTTCATCGCTGGCCTCTGGCATCCCCATGGTGAGGTTTTCCCGCAGCGAGCCGAAGAACAGTCGCCCGGTCTGGCTGAGTAGCCCCATGTCGCGACGCAAATCCGCCGGATCAAGCTGCCCGATGCTGATGTTATCCAGCAGCACCTGCCCCTGCTGGGCGATACGCATTCCGGCGAGCATTTGCAGCAGCGTCGATTTACCCGCGCCGTTGCGCCCGAGAATGGCGATTTTCTCTCCGGCCTGAATGTTGAGTTTGCCGATTGCCACATCGGCAATCTTCTCTTCTTCGTCGTAATAAAACACCGCGTTGCTGAACTGATAATTACCGTGCAGCACCGCTTTATGCACCAGTTTGCCGTGTTCCGGCTGATCCACCGGGCGCTTCATCAGTTCATCGAGGCCGTTACGCGCCACTTTCGCCTGCTGCCAGCGCGACAGCACGCCGGAAATCTGCGACAGCGGCGCAATGGTGCGCGAAGCCAGGATCGTCGTCCCGACCAGTGCGCCGGTGGTCATGTCGCCGTTCATCACCATAAAGCAGCCCACCAACAGCACCACCACGTAAACGATGGACTGCACTTCCTGAGTCCAGGTAAGCAGCAACCCGGTGAGAAAGCGTTGCTTCATGCTGATGGACGAGGCCACGTCGTTGGTGTGGTTCCACTGATTCTGGAAACGCTGTTCGGCGCGCAACAGTTTAATGTCTTCAATCGACTGCACGGCTTCCACCAGCGTCGCGTTGCGTACCGCCGATTCGCGCATCCCTTCGTTCGCCAGCCGCGCTAACGGGCGTTGTACCAGCAGGCCGGGGATCACCAGCAACGGCAGCGCCAACAAAACCACCAGCACCAGCCAGCCGCCAATCATCCACAGAATAAAGACAAACAGCAGGAAGAACGGCAGGTCTGCCACCGCGCCGATGGTGGTGGAAGTAATAAGCTCCCGCACCGATTCCAGTTCACGGATCTGCGAGATAAACGAGCCGGTGGATTTCGAACGCACGTTATTTTTCAGCCGTAATGCGTGGCCAAAAACGCGATCCGAAATACGCAGATCCGCCCGCTTGCCAATCACATCGGAAAGATGTGTGCGCACCATGCGCATACAAAACTCAAACAGGATCGCCATCATCACCCCGGCGAACAGCACCCATAGCGTCGGGTACGACTGCGCCGGAACCACGCGGTCGTAAACCTGCATCGAGAAAATCATCGCCGCCAGCGCCAGCACGTTCGCCACCAGTGACGCCAGCATAATATCGCCGTAGCGCCGCCAGTCTTTCAGCGACAGATTCCAGAACCAGTTCGCCTGATACGGGCGAATATAGTCATCTACCCGCGCATCAGGGATGGCACTGAGCGGGCGAAGTAACGCCAGTTCGACGATGTTGTCTTCGATATCCGCGACGTTAAGCGTGGTTTCCAGCCCTTCGTCACCGCTGAACTGAACGCTGATATTGTCGTGATTGTCGCGGCGGGTGATCACGCCAATCTGCTGATTATCAAATACCGCGATCAACGGCAACCGCCACGGGTTAAGCGAATCGGCGGAGAACTCGACCAGCCGCAGCCCCATTCCCAACTGCCGCGCCATGTCGGTGAGTAACTCCTCCCGCTTACTGTCGCGCTCCCAGTTGACGGTTGCACGCACGTTCTCCTGAGAAAAATCGAGCCGATAATAGCGCGCCACGGCGATCATCGCCTCCAGCCAGGCTTCCACGGACTGGGCATTTTTTTTCATTATCTACACCACCATCAACTGATGATTCGCCAGCAAAGTGGCGAGGTCGGTATGCACGCCCGTCAGCGTGACCACGTTAGTTGCCGCAAAAGTGCCGCCCGTGCCGTCGCGGTCGATCTGCACGATGGTGTCGCTGCCGCTCTGGGTAACTTTGACAAAATCACTGATGTTTCCGGCCTGCGCATCCAGCGTTGCCACGCCGTTGACGTAGCTGGCTTTGCCGTTTCCGGTGTAGCCGCTGCCCTGCAACAGTTCACGGATATCAATGCGATCGGTGTCGGCGGTGCCTTCCCATGTCCCTACCGTAAAACCATTCACCACGTCCGAGCCGTTGCCGCCAGTGGCGTCGCTGGCGTTGAGCAGTTTATAGAGCAAGGTGTCGTGACCGCCGTTGCCGATGTTGAGCGTGTCGTTACCGCCGCGCCCTTCCAGTTGGTTATCGCCGCTGCTGCCCGTCAGGGTGTCGTTAAAGTTGGAGCCGGAAATGCCTTCGATATTGGTAAATGTCGAGGTGTTAAAGCCGGTCGCCTGGGCAGTGGTGGTGCTTAAGTTGGCGGTGATCCCCACTGTGGAGAGGCGGAAATCGACCACGTCCATCCCGCCGTTCGCCAGCCAGGTTCCGGTGCCGGAGCTGTACACCCAGCCGCCGGAACCGTCGTAGGTGTCGGTACCTGCGGTAGCGAAGAAGGTATCGTTATAGCCGGTACCAACGAACTTACCGTTGTTGCTCGCCGTGCCTGCTTCGGCGCTGAGATCGTAAGCGTGGGTAGCATCAGTGGCATGTAAACCGCCCCAACTGGTATTCACCGTCTGGTCGATATTGCTGGCAGTGGTGCCGGTGGATTTGATCAGCACCGCGTTGTAAGTTTCCCCGGCATTCAGCCCGTAGAAATTGACCAGCGCCGAGGTGTCGTTAACCCCCATCCCCGACTGCGGGTTGATGATTTGCGTGGCGACCAGCACTCCCGCCGAGTTGTAGAGTTTTACGGTATTACCGTAATAGACGTTAATGCCGTTGGGATCGGTGATGCGCAGGTGCAGCGAAGTGCCGTAGCTCACCGTGTTGGTGTTACGGATCAGGAACACACTGCCCGACTGTTTGGTCACCAGCACATCAACCGCGCCGTCCCAGTCGTAATCCATCGCCGCCACGCCGCTGGTGATGCCGCTCTGGCTACCGCCGAGGGTAGATTGTGTCCAGTTACTGGCATTACTGACGTTAGTATAGAGATACGACTGCCCGGTCTGAGCGATACGCGCAATATCCATTAACCCGTCATGATCCCAGTCCACTGCCACGCTGAACTGGCTGGCATAGGTTGTACCCGTTGCCCCCACCGCCACCGGATTCCCCAACACGCCGTTGGTATTGAATAACAGCGAGCCGTAGTTAGCTCTTCCCTGGCTGGCGGGCAGGAACAGATCCATATCGCCGTCACCATCGAAATCTGCCCAGGTCATGGACACAGACGTCGAGTTGCCGCCGCTGCCTGCAACGCTGAGGAAGGTGTTGATGGTGTTCTGCCCCCAGACAAACGTGCCGTTGCCCTGGCTGATGAGTGAGGACAACGTGTAGTAGTTATTCAGGTTGAAGGTATGCTGAACGAGGTCAATCCTGCCGTCATTATTAAGATCGACGCCGGAACCTTCGTTAAGGGAAAGATAGCCGTTTACTACCCCGCCGACCGTGGCGCTCCCTCCGTTGTTGGCGGTGGTGGAGTTCCCTACCAGAGTGCCTGCGTTATTCCACAGGAAGGTATTAGAGTCCGGCCCGCCTGCGTCGCCAATCCAGAAATCGAGATAGCCGTCACCCTCTTTATCAAACGCCACAATCGAGCCATACCACGTCAGCGTGCCAACGTTCACCTGAATCGCGCTGGAAAAGGTGCCGTCGCCGTTATTGGTAAAGCCGTTGATATAGCCCGTACCGTAGTCATCGCGGGTAATAAACAGATCGCCCGTGCCGTTGCGGTCGTAATCGGCAATGGAACTGGTGGCGTAGTTGTTGCCGCTTTGCACCAGCGTCAGTGCGGTCTTCGACCAGGTGAGCGGATCGGTTGATTGCATAATTTGCTGGTTCGCCAGCACCGTCCACATCCCGTGGTTGTCGAGGCCGTAGGTCAGCCCCCAAGCGGTCGTTTTATTGGCGGTCGTCCAGGCAGGCGTGTAATCAATCGCCGCGTTGACCGTCACCGTGCCGTTGCTGACGTTAGCGGTGTTGCCGTTGCCCGCCGAGCTTTTCACCTGCGCGGTGACGTTATAAGCGGTTGCGGACGCTGCCAGTGCATCGGTATCCGGCAGTTGCACATACCAGGTATTGTGTGCCGGGTCGACTACCACCGCACCGCCCGGCTGCGAGGTGTAGGTTTTGCCGTTGATCACCACTTCGACGTACTGTCCACTGGCAAGCGCAGCGGTGATTACGCCGCTGATAATCGGCGTGGTGTCACGCGTGGTTTGGTTGGTGATTTGCGCCAGCGTGGTCGGAATAGAGGTATCCACCGTCAGAACAAAATCACTGGAGGAGGTGATATTCCCTGCCAGATCCACCACTCGCGCACTGTAGGTGTACGCGCCACTGACCAGACCGCTGTCGCTGTAAGTCCAGTTCAGTGCGCCGACCATCGTCACCGCGCCTAACAGCAGGCCATTGCGGTAGAGATAAACCACTTCGCCGCTGGCCAGCGGGCCGGAGAGCACGCCGTTCAGCAGCGGCGTGGTGTCGTCGGTGGCCTGCGAACTGCTTAACGTCCCCTGACGCTGCCCGACATCATCGGTATACGACACAATAGTCGGCGTGGCGGTGGGGTTAATCGTATCGACCACCACCGTTTTCGACACCACCGAGCCGGTATTCCCCGCCAGATCCAGCACCCGCACCTGATAAACGTAGCTGCCATCGGTCAGCGTGCGGCTGTCGGTGTAAGTCCACTGCGTGCCGTTGGTGGTGAGCGTGGTCCAGGTCGCGCCGCCGTCGAGGCTAATCTGCGCCACTTCGCCGCTGGCAAGCCCCGCCCCCAGCGAACCGGTCAGCGTGAGCGTGGTATCACTGGTGATAAAGTCGGTGGCCGAACTCCCCGTGTCGGTGCTGATGCTGGCGATGGTCAACACCTGCGCCGGATTAACGGTGTCGATCTGCGCCGTCTGGCTGCCCGTTGCGCCGACGTTGCCTGCCAGATCGACCACCCGCACCTGCCAGGTGGTGGTGCCGTTGGTCAGCGTGCGCCCGTCAACGTAACTCCAGTTAAGGCCGTCTGCGGCAACGATCACGTTCACCCAGGTTGCGCCGTTGTCGGTGCTGATTTGCGCGAACTCGTTAGCACCGAGCGCCGCGCCCAGTACGCCGCGCACGGTAAGCGTGGTGTCGCTGGTAATAAAATCGCTGCTGCTGGCTCCGGTGTCATCGCTGATGCCGGTAATGGTGATGCTTTTTGCCGCTTCCGGGCTGGTGGTGTCAACCACCACGTTTTGCGTCGCGGTCTGCCCGACGTTCCCCGCCAGATCCACCACCCGCACCGTGTAGTTCCAGGTGCCGTCGGTCAGTGTGCGACCATCGGCATAGCTCCAGTTGGTGCCGATAACGGTTAAAGTGGCCCAGGTAACGCCGCCGTCGAGGCTGATTTGCGCCCGTTCATCGGCGGCAAGCGTTGCGCCGAGCGTCCCGCGCACGGTCAGTGTGGTGTCGCGGGTAACAAAATCGCTGCTGCTTAAACCGGTGTCATCGCTAATGCCCGCAATGGTGATGGTTTTGCTCGCCAGCGGCGCGCTGGTGTCCACGGTGACTATCTGGCTGGCGGTCGCGCCGATATTTCCGGCGGTGTCGATAACCCGCACCTGGTAGTTGTAGTTGCCGTCGGTCAGCGTGCGCCCGTCAAGGTACGTCCAGGTCAAACCGCTTACCGACAGGTTCTGCCAGGTGGTGCCGCCGTCGATGCTGATTTGTGCGAACTCACCGGCAGAAAGCGTCGCCCCCAGCGTGCCGCTCACCGCAAGCGTCGTGTCGCTGGTGACAAAATCGTTAGTGATCAGGCCGGTATCGGTGGTGATCGCACTAATGGCGATGGTTTTCACCGCTGGATCTGGCGCGATGGTATCGATCACCACGTTCTGGCTGTCGGTCGCGCCGACATTGCCCGCCGCATCAATGACCCGCACCTGATAGAGATAGTTACCATCGGTCAGCGTGCGGCTGTCGTTGTAGCGCCAGGTCGTGCCGGTCACGGTGAGCGTGCTCCAGGTTACCCCGCCGTCGATACTGATTTGCGCCGTCTCGTTACTGGCAAGCGCAGCGGTCAGCGAGCCGTTGACCACCACCGGGCTGACGCTGGTGATAAAGTCGCTGGCGCTAAGGCCGGTGTCGGCTTGCAGGGAATCGATATTAATGGCCATCGCCGGAGCGCTGAGATCAACGGTAATGGTGTGATTGTTGCTGCCAGTGTTGCCAATGGCGTTGCTCACCGAGGCGTTAATCACGTAGGCGTTGCCATCTGCCAGCGCGGTGACATCGGCGCTGCCGAGGGTGTAGCTCCAGCTACCACCGGTCTGCACCGTGGTGGTGTAGGTTTTGCCGTTTAAAGTCAGGGTCAGCGTCTGACCGACCGGCGCGGTGGTGGTGCCGCTGATCACCAGCGATGAGCCGTGTTCCGCCGCATTCACCACATCATCACCCGCGAAAGTGTTGATGGTGACCGTGGGGACGTCGCCGTTCAACGTGACGCCACGGCTGGCGCTGCCGGAGTTTCCGGCCTGATCGCTGACCGTCGCGCTGACGGTGTAGCTGCCGTCGCTTAATCCGACAAACTGCTGAGCCGGAATAAATACCGACCAGCTTCCTCCGCTACCAACCGTTGCGGTCCAGGTTTGCCCGTTAAAAGTGACAGTCACCGTCTGACCGACTTCGGCGGTGGTGGTGCCGCTGATGGTTTGTCCTGCAAGCTGCTCGGCGTTGTTGATAATATCGTCGCCCGCCACCGTGGCGATGGTGATCGTCGGCGCAACGGTGTCGACAGTCAGTGCGTGCGTGATCTGTCCGGGGTTACCGGCGCGGTCGTTCACGCTGGCGGTAATGGTCTGTGCGCCCTGCCCAAGTGTTGCCAGATCTGCCGCTGGCACGTTCAGCGCCCAAGTGCCATTGGCGGCAACCGTGGCGGTGTAGGTTTTACCGCCAAAGGTCACGGTGACCGTCTGCCCCACTTCCGCGCTGGTCGAGCCGTTAAGGGTTAACGGCTGCTGCTGTTCAGCGGCGTTGAGTCGGTCGTCCGTCGAAACGGTATTAATGCTGATCACCGGCGCGGTGAGATCTACCGCCACGCTGCGCGAAGCCGTAGCGCTGTTTCCGGCGCTGTCCTGGGCGGAGGCACTGACCGTGTAGCTGGTGCCATCGGCTAGTGCGGCGACGTCTGCCGCAGGCACATTCACGCTCCAGCTCCCGTTGCTTTGAATGGTGGCGCTATAACCTTTGCCGTTAAGCAACACGGTGACTACGGTGCCAGTGGCAAAGTTCGTTCCGGTGCCACTCAGGGTCAGCGCACTGCCTGCTTCGGCGGCGTTAATGAGGTTATCGCCGCTGATGGTACTGACCGAAAGTGACACCGCCGCCGTATTCACCTGCACGTTGTGCGTCTGGGTGCTGCTGTTGCCTGCGCTGTCGGTGATGGTGGCGCTGATGGTTACCGTGCCGTCCGCAAGGCCGGAAATCACGCTGGCAGGCACGCCGACGCTCCAGTTGCCACTGGCATCGGTGCTGGTGACATACTGCTGCCCGGCGATGGTCACCACCAGGCGGTCGCCCGCTACCGCGCCCGTAGCGGTGCCGCTGATAATCTGCGCCTGAGTGTGTTCAACGTTGTTAATCACATCATCGCCCGCCACGGTATTAAAGCTAATCACCGGCGCGGTGGTATCGACGGTTACGCCTTTGCTGGCGCTGCCAGGATTACCCGCCAGATCGCTGGCCGTGGCAGTCAGGGTGTAACCATTATTAGCAAGCGTGGTTAAGGCGCTGGCAGGCAGCGTTAAGCTCCAGCTACCATCCGCCTGCACCGTGGTCTGGTAGGTAGTGCCGTTAAGCGTGACGGTCAACGTTTGCCCCGCTTCCGCCGTACTGGTGCCGGAAACCGTTACGCCCGCCGCCGCTTCGCTGGCATTGATGATGTTATCGCTGGCAATGGTGTTGATGGTCACCGTTGGCACGGCGCTATCGACGCTGTATTCATGCGTTGCCGTGGCGCTGTTGCCGTTGACGTTAGTCACCCGCACCAGGGCGCTGGCATCGCCATCACGCAGAGCCGCCATATCCGCGGCCGGAACGGTGGTGCTCCAGCTACCGTTTGCCGCCACCGTGGCGCTGTAAGTTTTGCCGCCAAAGGTAACGGTAACGATTTGCCCCGCTTCGACGCCGGAGGTGCTGCCGGAGAGCGTTAACGCCGCGCCTTTTTCGGCGGCGTTAATCACATCATCGCTGGTGATGGCGTTAATGCTGATGGCAACGGCGGTGAGATCAACGGTGACCGGATGGGTAATGCTGGTCTGGGTTCCGGCACTGTTCGCGCCGCTAACGCTAATGTTCAGCGCTCCCGCAGGCCAGTTGCTGACATCCGCCGCCGGAACGCCGACGCTCCAGTTGCCGTTCGCCAGCACCGTTGTAGCGTAAGTTTGATTATTAATCACCACCGTCAGCGCCGTGCCTGCGGCAAAGCCGGAGCTGCTGCCGGAAATCACCTGCGCCTGACCATGTTCGATGATATTGACCACATCATCGCCTGCAACGGTGTCGACTCGCAGACCTGGCAGACTGGCGTCAATGGTGATATCGCGCGTGCCGCTGCCGGTGTTGCCAACAGCGTTGGTGACCGAGGCGTTAACGGTTAACTCACCGTTACCCAGCGCCTGCCAGTCGGCGGCAGGCACGCTCACGTTCCAGCTTAAATCTGGCTGGACGGTGACGCTGTAGGTTTTGCCGCCCAGCGTAACGGTGACGGTGCTGCCCGCCGCCGCACCGGTTACCTGGCCGCTGATAGTTTGTGCACTGCCTGCTTCAGCGGCGTTGATAATGTCGTCCGTTGCCACCGGATTAATGGTTACGCCCGGCAGCGCGGTATTGACCTGCACGTTATGGCTGGCGGTGCTGCTGTTGCCCTGGGCGTTGGTGACGCTCGCCGTGACGCTGTAGGTGGCTTCGCCCAGCGCACTGACCGCCGAGGCGGGCACGGTAACGCTCCAGTTGCCGGAGGCATCGGTGGTGGCGCTGTAGTTTTGTCCATTCAGCGTAACGGTGATCGCCGTGCCCGCAGGTTGATCGCTGGTGCCGGAAAGCGCCAGATTCGATCCTTTTTCAGTGGCGTTGATCACGTCATCGCCCGCGATGGTGTTGATGCCAATCACTGGCGCGCTGAGGCTGACGGTCACGGTGCGACTGGCGTCGTCGCTGTTGCCCGCCCGATCGCTGACGCTGGCGGTGATGGTCTGTGCACCGCTACCCAGCGCCGTCACATCCGCCGCCGGTACACCGACGCTCCAGTTACCGGAGGCGTCCAGCGTGGTGGTATACGTTTTGCCGTTGAGCACAACGCTCACCACGTCGCCCGCTTCTCCGCCAGTGCTGGTGCCGGAAATCACCAGCGCCTGCGCGTGTTCAGCATCGTTGATGATGTCATCGCCCGCCACGGTGTTAATGGTGAGAACCGGCGCGGTGGTGTCTACCGCCAGATTATGGCTGGCGTTACCGGGGTTGCCCGCTTTGTCGTTGACCGTGGCGCTGACGGTGTAATTGCTTGCGGTCAGCGCGCCTAAGGCTGAAGTAGGGACGCTGACGCTCCAGCTACCGTCCGCCTGTACATTCCCGGTGTAGGTTGCGCCGTTGAGGGTGACGGTGACCGTCTGCCCGGTTTCGGCGGTGCTGGTGCCGCTGAGGGTGAGCGGGCTTCCCGCCTCCGTGGCGTTAAGGATATCGTCGCTGGCGATGGTGTTAATGGTGAGCGTCGGCGCGCTGGCATCAACACTGTACGCATGGGTTGCCGAGGCGTTATTGCCACTCGCGCTGCTCACGCTGGCCTGCACGTTCGCCGCGCCGTCTGGCAGGGTTGTAAGATCTGCCGCCGGAACAGTTACGCTCCAGCTCCCGTTAGCGGCGACGCTTGCGGTGTAAGTTT
The DNA here is from genome assembly GCF_002965125.1 of Escherichia sp. MOD1-EC6162. Classification (NCBI taxonomy): domain Bacteria; kingdom Pseudomonadati; phylum Pseudomonadota; class Gammaproteobacteria; order Enterobacterales; family Enterobacteriaceae; genus Escherichia; species Escherichia sp. MOD1-EC6162. Next base: position 95,842 of record NZ_PTSB01000004.1, on the reverse strand, counting down.
TGCCGCCAAAGGTGACGGTAACGGTTTGCCCGCTTGCAATCCCGCTGGTGCTGCCGGAAAGGGTCAGGTCGGTGCCTTTTTCGGCGGCGTTAATCACATCATCGCTGGCAACGGTGTTGATGCTGATAGCTACCGCCGTTAAATCGACGGTGAACGGATGGCTGACGTTGACCGGATTTCCGGCGCTGCTCTGGCCGACGACTTCAACGGTTAACGGCCCCGCAGGCCAGGTGCTGACGTTCGCCGCCGGAATGCCTACGCTCCAGCTACCGTCCGCCTGTACCGTGGCGGCATAGGCCACGCCGTTGATGGTGACCGTCAGCGCTGCGCCGGTATTCAGGCCGCTACTGCCGCCGGTGATCACCAGCGCCTGCCCGTGTTCGATGCTGTTGACGATATCATCGCCCGCCACGGTATCGACGCGCAACCCCGGTAGATTGGCATCAATGGTGATATCCCGCGTGCCGCTGCCGGTGTTGCCACTGGCGTTGGTGACCGAAGCGTTAATGGTCAAATCGCCATTGCCCAGTGCCTGGAGATCGGCTGCCGGAACGCTGACGCTCCAGCTTAAATCGGCCTGAACTTGTGCAGTATAAGTATTGCCACCCAGCGTGACAGTAACCGTATCGCCTGCGGCGGCGCGGGTCACCGCCCCACTGATAGTTTGATCGGCGCCCGCTTCAGCGGCGTTGATAATATCGTCGCCCGCCACGGTGTTGATGGTGACGCCCGGCAGGCCGCTGTCGACCAGTAAATTTGCCTGGCTGCTGACCGTGTTGCCCACTGCACTGGTGGCGCTGGCGCTGACGGTATAGTTGGCCTGACCTAAGGCTGCCAGATCGCTCGCCGGTACGGTTAACGTCCAGTTGCCTGCTGCGTCGGTGGTGGCACTGTAGTTATGACCGTTAAGCGTGACGGTCACCTGTGCGCCGGTCGCCAGCCCGGAGCTGCTGCCGCTGATGGTCAACGGCTGGCCTTTTTCATCGGCGTTCAAAACGTTATCGCCGCTGATGGCGTTAAAGGTAATTGATGGCAGACCGGTATTGACCGTCACCTGATGGGTGGCGCTGCCGCTGTTTCCGGCGGCATCGGTGACACTGGCGTTAATGGTGACCGTACCATTCGCCAGCGCCGAGACGACGCTTGCCGGTACGCCGACGCTCCAGTTACCGCTGGCATCCAGCACCGTGGTAAAGGTATTTGTGCCGATAGTCACCGTCACGGTGCTACCGGTTGCCGCGCCAGTGGCGGAGCCGCTGATAATCTGCGCCTGGGCGTGTTCTGTGGCATTGATGACATCATCGCCCGCTACAGTGTTGATGGTGACGAGCGGAACGGAAGTATCAACGGTCAGATTGTGGTTAACGGAGGCCGGGTTTCCGGCTTTGTCGCTCACCGCCGCGCTGACGGTGTAGTTACTGGCGGTCAGGGCGCTTAACGCTGCTGGCGGCACGCTGACGCTCCAGCTACCGTCCGTTTGTACCGTGCCGGTATAATTTGCGCCATTGAGCGTGACGGTCACCGTTTGCCCCACTTCCGCCGTACTGCTGCCGGTGATGGTCAGCGCCGTACCGGCTTCGGCGGCATTAAGAATATCGTCGCCCGCAATAGTGTTGATGGTCACCGTTGGCGCGCTGGCATCGACGCTGTAAGCGTGGGTAGTGGTGGCGCTGTTGCCGTTAACGTTGCTGACGCTGGCCTGCGCGCTGGCATCGCCATCACGCAGGGCGGCCATATCCGCCGCCGGAACCGTGGTACTCCACGAACCATTCGCAGCCACCGTGGCGCTGTAGGTTTTGCCGCCAAAGGTGACGGTGACCGTTTGCCCGGCTTCCACGCCGGACGTGCTGCCGGAGAGCGTTAACGCCGCGCCTTTTTCGGCGGCGTTAATCACATCATCGGCGGTAATGGCGTTGATGCTGACGGCAATCGCCGTGAGATCGACGGTGACCGGATGCGTGACGCTGACCGGATTTCCGGCAGTGGTGCTACCGCTCGCCGTAATCGTGACCGTCCCCGCAGGCCAGGCGCTGACATCCGCCGCCGGAACACCGACGCTCCATGAACCATCGGCTAAAACCGTTGCGCTATAGGTCTGGTTATTAATCGAAACCGTGAGTACCGCACCCGCAGCCAGACCGGAACTGCTGCCGGTAATCACCAGCGCCTGCCCGTGCTCGATGATATTAACCACATCATCGCCCGCGACAGTATCGACCCGCAGACCGGGGAGATTCGCATCTATGGTGATTTCACGCGTGCCGTTACCGGTATTGCCTACGCTGTTCGTCACCGTGGCTGAAATGGTCAGCTCGCCGTTGCCCAATGCCTGTAAAGCGGCTGCCGGAATATTAATACTCCAGCTTAAATTCGCCTGCACCGTGGCGGTGTAAGTCGCTCCGCCGAGCGTGACGGTCACGGTGTCGCCCGCCGCCGCGCCCGTCACCTGACCGCTGATGGTTTGATCTGCCCCGGCTTCGGCGGCGTTAATAATATCGTCCGTTGCCACAACGTTAATGGTGACGCCTGGCAGCGCGGTATTGACCTGTACGTTATGGCTGGCGGAACCGCTGTTGCCATCAACATCGGTTGCGGTGGCGGTCACCGTATAAGTCGCTTCACCAAGCGAACCCACCGCAGACGCCGGAACGGTCACGCTCCAGTTCCCGGAAGAATCGGCTGTGGTGGTGTAATTTTGCCCATTGAACGTGACGGTTACCTGCGTGCCCGCAGGCTGGTTGCTGGTGCCGGAAATCGCCAGATCCGCGCCTTTCTCCGTGGCGTTGATAATGTCGTCGACGGCAATCGTGTTAATGCCGAGCACCGGCGTGCCAAGCGCCACGTTGACGATGTGCGAAGCCGTGCCGCTGTTGCCTGCGGAGTCGGTGACCGTGGTGGTAATGGTTACATCGCCCTGCGCCAGTGCGGAAATTACGCTGGCAGGCACGCCGATGCTCCAGTTGCCGTTGGCGTCCAGCACGGTGGTGTAGGTGGTCGTGCCAATCGTCACGGAAACCGTGTTACCGGTGGTCGCGCCCGTTGCCGAGCCGCTGATAACCTGTGCCTGGGCGTGTTCTGTGGCATTAATCACGTCATCGCCCGCCACCGTGTTGATGGTGACAACCGGAGCGGCAAGATCCACCGTCAGGTTATGCGTTGCCGAGGCCGGGTTGCCTGCTTTGTCGCTAACCGATGCACTGACCGTATACGAATTGGCGGTGAGGTTAACTAAATCGCCAGTCGGTACGCTGACGCTCCAGCTACCGTCTGCCTGTACATTGCCGCTGTAATCGACGCCGTTTAGCGTCACGGTCACCGTCTGCCCGGCTTCTGCCGTACTGGTGCCGCTGATAGTCAGCGCCGATCCCGCTTCAGCGGCGTTAAGAATATCGTCCGTGGCGATGGTATTGATGGTGACAGAGGGCGCGGTGGCATCGACACTATAAACATGCGTTGCCTGGGCGTTGTTACCAGCTACGTTGCTGACGCTGGCTTGTACGTTTGCTGCGCCATCTGGCAAGGTTGCGAGATCCGCCGCCGGAACTGTCAAGCCCCAGCTACCGCCCGTTGCCACGGTGGTGGTGTAGCTTTTGCCGCCGAAAATAACGGTAATGGTCTGCCCCGCTTCCACGCCGGAGGTGGTGCCGGAGAGCTGCAAATCACTGCCTTTTTCGGCGGCGTTAATCACATCGTCGCCGGAAAGTATATTGATGGTGATAGCGACGGCGGCGAGATCGACGGTGACCGGATGGCTAATGCTGGTTGTCGTTCCGGCGGTGTTGGTGCCTGTAACCGTAATATCGACCGTCCCCGCAGGCCAGTTAGCGACATCCCCAACCGGAACGCCCACGCTCCAGGTGCCGTCGGCTAATACCGTTGCGCCGTAGGTGACGCCGTTGATTTCCACTGTCAGTGGCGTTCCCGCCGCCAGTCCGGTGCTGCTGCCGGTGACCACCAGTGCCTGACCGTGTTCGATAATATTAACCACATCATCGCCTGCCACGGTATCGACGCGCAGACCAGGCAGGTTAGCGTCTATCACAATGTCGTGCGTTGCGGTGCCGGTATTGCCTGTGGTGTTGGTCACCGAGGCGCTGATGGTCAGTTCACCGTTGCCCAGCGCCTGCAAATCTGCCGCCGGTACGCTGACGCTCCAGCTTAAATCTGGCTGCACGGTGGCAGTGTATTGGTTGCCACCAAGCGTGACCGTCACCGTATTCCCCGCTTCTGCCGTTCCCGTTACCTGCCCGCTGATGGTCTGGTTAACGGCGATTTCAGCGGCGTTGATAATGTCATCGCCTGCTACGGTATTAATGATCACCCCAGGCAGCAGCGATTCGACATTCACCGTATGCGTTGTGCTGCCGCTGTTGCCCGCGCTGTCGGTGGCGGTGGCGCTAATCGAATAAACCGCCTCGCCCAGCGCACCGACCGCCGAAGCTGGCACGGTAACGCTCCAGTTACCGGAACCATCGGTGGTGGCGCTGTACGCCAGGCCGTTCAACATCACAGTGACCGTGGTGCCGGTCGCCAGACCGCTGGAGCCGCCGCTGATGATCAGATTCTGGGTTTTCTCGGTATTGTTAATGATGTCATCGCCGGAGACGGTGTTGATGGTCAGCGTCGGGCCACTGAGATCAACGGTCACATCGTGAGTCGTGCTGTCGCTGTTGCCCGCGCGATCGCTCAGGCTGGCGGTGATAGTCTGGCTGCCGGTGGCCAGCGCCGTGACATCTGCCGCCGGAATGCCGACGCTCCAGTTACCGGAGGCGTCCAGCGTGGTGGTGTAGTTTTTACCGTTCAGGTTAACCGTGACCACATCGCCCGCCGCCGCGCCCGTGCTGGTTCCGCTGACGACCAGCGCCTGCCCGTGTTCGATGGCGTTGATGATGTCATCGCCCGCAACGGTGTTAATGGTGAGATCAGGTGCGGTAACGTCTACCGCCAGCGCATGGTCGGCACTTGCCGGGTTACCCGCTTTGTCGCTCACGGTCGCAGTCACGGTATAACTGCTGGCGGTTAATCCGCTTAAGTCCGTTGCCGGAACGTTCACGCTCCAGGTGCCATCGGCCTGGACAGTGGTCTGGTAAGTATTGTTATTGAGCGTGACGGTCAGCGTCTGCCCGGCCTGCGCCGTGGTGGTGCCACTGATGGTGATACCCGCGCCCGCTTCGCTCACGTTGAGAATATCGTCGCTGGCGATGGTATTGATGGTCACAAGCGGTGCGGTGGCATCGACGCTGTACGCGCGATCGGCCTGGGCGCTGTTGCCGTTAATGTTGCTGACGCTCGCCTGCACGTTGCCCGCACCGTCGGGCAGTGAAGCGAGATCGGCAGGCGGCACATTCACCGTCCAGCTACCGTTGGCTTCCACGGTGGTGGTGTAATTTTTGCCGCCAAAGGTCACGGTCACCGTTTGCCCGGCTTCCACGCCGCTGGTGCTGCCGCTTACGACCAGCGTTTCGCCTTTTTCGACAGCGTTGATCACATCATCGCCGGAAAGGGTGTTAATGGTGATGGCAACCGCCGCCAGATCGACGGTGACCGGATGGGTAATGGTGGAGGTTGTTCCGGCGCTGTTGGTGCCGCTTACCGTAATATCCACCGTACCCGCAGGCCAGTTGCTGACATCCGCCGCCGGAACGCCGAGGCTCCATGTGCCGTCTGCTAACACCGTCGCGCCATAGGTGACGCTATTAATCACGACCGTTAACGCCGTTCCCGCCGTCAGCCCGGTGCTGCTACCGGTTACCACCAGCGCCTGATTGTGCTCAATGCTGTTTATGACGTCATCGCCCGCCACCGTATCGACGCGTAAGCCAGGCAGATTGGCATCGATAGTGATGTCTCGCGAACCGCTGCCGGTGTTGCCGACGCCGTTAGTCACCGAGGCGTTTACGGTGATAGAACCGTTGCCGATGGCCTGAATATCTGCCGCCGGAACGCTGACACTCCAGCTTAAATTAGCCTGCACCGTGGCGGTGTAGGTGTTGCCGCCCAGCGTCACGGTGACCGTATTGCCCGCCGCTGCGCCCGTCACCTGACCGCTGATGGTTTGCGCGTTACCGGATTCAGCAGCGTTAATAATATCGTCGGTCGCCACCGCGTTAATGGTGACAGCAGGCAAGGCGCTGTTGACCAGCACGCTATGGCTGGCGGAGTTGCTGTTGCCTGCCGTATCGGTGACGTTCGCGGTTACTGTGTAGTTAGCTTCACCCAGCGCGCTAACCGCTGATGCTGGCACCGTGGCGCTCCAGTTACCATTGCTATCTGTGGTGGCAGTGTAATTTTGCCCGTTCAGCGTCACCGTAATTGTGGTGCCAGCAGGCTGATTACTGGTACCGGTGATTTGCAGATCCGCGCCTTTTTCCGTGGCGTTAATCACGTCATCCGTAGCAATGGTGTTGATGCCAATGGTTGGCGAGGTCAGATTCACGGTAACCGTGCGGCTGGCGTCATCGATGTTGCCTGCCGCGTCGGTAATGGTCGCGGTGATGGTTTGCGCACCGCTGCCCAGCGCAGTGACATCTGCCGCCGGAACGCCGACGCTCCAGTTGCCGGAAGCGTCCAGCGTCGTGGTGTAGGTTTTACTGTTTAACGTGACGGTGATGACATCGCCCGCTTCCCCGCCGGTGCTGGAACCGGAGATCACCAGCGCCTGTCCGTGTTCGGAGGCGTTAATAATGTCATCGCCGGAGACGGTGTTGATCGTTAATACCGGAACAGTGAGATCCACCGCCAGACCGTGAATTGCGGTCGCCGGGTTACCCGCCTTGTCGTTTACCGAGGCGCTGACGGTGTACGGGCTGGCGGTCAGATTGCTGAGATCTGTTGTCGGTACGCTGACGCTCCAGCTTCCGTCCGCCTGAACGGTGCCGGTATAGCTGACGCCATTAAGCGTGACGGTTACCGTCTGACCCGCTTCGGCGCTACTGGTGCCGTTGATGGTTAACGGATTGCCCGCCTCAGCGGCGTTAAGAATATCGTCGGTGGCAATGGTATTGATGGAAAGCGTGGGTGCCGTGGCATCGACGCTGTAGGCGTGGGTTGCCGAAGCCGTGTTGCCGTTAACGTTGCTGACGCTGGCCTGCACCGTAGCGTCACCGTCGCGTAACGCGTTGAGATCGGCGGCGGGTACGCTGGTTGTCCAGCTACCATCGCCCGCTACAGTGGCGGTATAAGTTTTGCCGCCAAAGGTGACGGTGACGGTTTGCCCCGCTTCCACGCCGGAGGTGCTGCCAGAAAGGGTTAAATCTGCCCCTTTTTCAGCAGCGTTAATCACATCGTCGCCGGAAACGGTGTTAATGGAAATCGCCACCGCCGCCAGATCGACGGTGACCGGATGGGTGATGGTGACCGGGTTTCCGGCACTACTGGCGCCTGAAACCGTAATATTCACCGTCCCCGCAGGCCAGTTGCCCACATCTGCCGCCGGAACACCGACGCTCCACGTGCCATCGGCTAATACTGTCGCAGCGTAAGTGACCGTGTTAATCACCACCGTCAGCGCCGCGCCCGCAGCCAGCCCGCTGCTGCTACCGGTTATCACCAGCGCCTGAGCGTGCTCGATGCTATTGACCACATCATCGCCCGCCACGGTATCGACGCGCAGACCAGGCAAATTGGCGTCGATAGTAATATCTCGCGAACCGCTGCCGGTATTGCCCACGCTGTTGGTCACCGAGGCGTTAACCGTCAGGTCGCCATTACCGATGGCCTGAATATCCGCTGCCGGAACGTCCACGCTCCAGCTTAAATTGCCCTGCACGGTGGCGGTATAGGTTTTCCCGCCAAGCGTTACGGTGACGGTATCGCCCGCCGCTGCGCCCGTCACCTGGCCGCTGATAGTCTGGGCGGAACCCGATTCCGTCGCGTTAATAATATCGTCGGTCGCCACCGGATTAAGGGTGACGCCAGGCAGCGCGGTATTGACCTGCACATTATGACTGGCGGAATTGCTGTTACCCGCGCTGTCGGTGACGTTCGCCGTCACCGTGTAGCTGGCTTCGCCCAGCGCGCCGACAGCAGAGGCTGGCACTGTGGTACTCCAGTTGCCTGCGGCGTCTGTCGTCGCGGTGTAATTTTGCCCGTTAAGCGTCAGCGTAATTGTGGTGCCTGCGGGCTGATTACTGGTGCCAGATATTTGCAGATCCGCGCCTTTTTCGCTGGCGTTAATGACGTCATCGGTGGCGATGGTGTTAATGCCAATAGTCGGCGCGGTAAGGTTAACGGTAACCGTGTGCGTCTCGCTGTCGCTGTTGCCTGCCGCATCGGTAACGCTCGCCGTTACGGTCTGTGAACCGCTGCCCAGCGCGGTGACGTCCGCCGCCGGAACGCCGACGCTCCAGTTGCCGGAGGCATCAAGCGTCGTGGTGTAGGTTTTACTGTTTAGCGTAACGGTGACGACATCCCCCGCTTCTCCACCGGTGCTGGAACCAGAAATCACCAGCGCCTGCCCGTGTTCGGCGGCGTTAATAATGTCATCGTCGGCAATGGTGTTGATGGTAAGTACCGGAACGGTGAGATCCACCGCCAGATTATGCGTGGTGCTCGCCGGGTTGCCCGCTTTGTCATTGACCGTCGCCGTCAGGGTATGGCTGCCATCCGTCAACGCTGCGAGATCTGCCGCCGGAATATTGATGCTCCAGGTGCCATCGGCCTGTACCGTTGCCTGATATGTCTGCACGGTTGGGCTATTGAGCGTTACCGTAACAATCTGCCCCGCTTCGGCGGTGGTACTACCGCTCACCGTCACGCCCGCATCGGCTTCGCTGCCATTGACGATATTGTCGCTGGCAACGGTATTAATAATGATGGTTGGCGCACTGCTGTCGACGCTGTAGTTATGCACCGCCGAGGCGCTATTGCCGTTGACGTTGCTGACGCTGGCCTGCACGGTGGCGGCACCATCAGTTAATGACGCTAAATCAGCGGCGGGTACGGTGGCAGTCCAGCTACCATCGCTCGCCACGCTGGCAGTGTAATTTTTCCCGCCAAAGGTCACGGTGACCGTTTGTCCGGCTTCTACGTTAGTGGTGGTGCCGGAAAGGGTTAAATCAGCGCCTTTTTCTGCGGCATTAATCACGTCGTCCGTGGCGATGGTGTTGATAGAAATAGCCGCCGGAGTGAGATCGACCGTCACTGGATGAGTGATGCTCACCGGATTTCCGGCACTACTTTCCCCGGACACGGCAACCGTCACCGTCCCCGCAGGCCAGGCGCTAACCTGCGCCGCCGTGACGCCCACGCTCCAGCTACCATCGGCCTGCACCGCAGTGGTGTATTCCACATTATTAATCGTGACGGTAAGCGGCGTGCCTTCTGCCAGCCCCGAGCTGCTGCCGGTGATGACCAGCGCCTGCCCGTGTTCGATGATATTGACCACATCATCACCCGCCACCGTATCGACCCGTAGACCAGGCAGATTGGCGTCAACGGTGATATCCCGCGTACCGCTGCCGGTGTTGCCGTTTTCATTGGTGACTGAGGCGCTCACCGTCAAATCACCATTACCCAGCGCCTGGATATCCGCCGCCGGAACGCTCACGCTCCAGCTTAATCCAGGCTGTACGGTGGTGGTGTAGGTATTGCCACCCAGCGTAACGGTTACCGTGTCGCCAACGGCAGCTCCAGTCACCTGCCCGCTGATGGTTTGCGCTACGCCCGCTTCGGCGGCGTTAATGATATCGTCGGTTGCTACCGGATTAATGGTCACGCCGGGCAGCGCGCTGTCGACCAGGAGGTTATGGCTGGCGGTGGCGCTATTGCCGATACCGCTGGTCACCGCTGCTGTCACCGTATAGTTGGCCTGGCCTAATGCGGTTACCGCCGATGCCGGAACCGTCACGCTCCAGTTGCCGGAGGCGTCGGTCGTCGCCGTATAATTTTGCCCGTTCAATGTCACGGTGATGGCGGTATTAACAGGCTGATCGCTGGTGCCGGTAATTTGAACATCGGCTCCTTTTTCGCTGGCGTTAATCACATCGTCGCCAGCAATGGTGTTAATACCAATCACCGGCGCGGCGGTATCGACCGTGACGGTCAGTGACTGGCTGCCCGTGTTTCCGGCTTTGTCGGTTACCGAGACGCTGACAGGATAACTGCCGTCCGCCAGCCCACTGACCACCGAGGCCGGAACGCCCAGACTCCAGTTGCCGGAAGCATCCACCACCGTGGTGTAATTCTCATTATTCAGCGTCACGGTGACGATATCGCCCGCCTGTGCGCCAGTGACCGTGCCGCTGATGATTTGCGCCTGGGTGTGTTCCGGCGTGTTGATGACGTTGTCGGTCGCCACCGGATTAATGGTCACCACCGGCGGCGTGGCATCCACCAGTGCCACGCGTGAAACGCTGGTCGGGTTACCGGCGACATCGTTCACGCTGGCGGTGACCATGGCGTTGCCGTCAGCCAGCGCGTCAACGTTGGCGGCGGGAACGGTCACACTCCAGGTGCCGTCTGACTGCACGGTGCCCTGATAGGTCAGCCCATTCAGCGTGACCGTTACCGTCTGCCCTGGCTGGGCGTCGGTGGTGCCAGTGATAGACAAATCTTGTCCGCTTTCAGTGGCATTAATGATGTTATCGGCGGTCAGCGAATCGATGCTTAAGGCCGGAGCCTGGCTATCGACGGTAATCGTGCGGGAGGTGTCGCCGGTGTTACCGCTGGTATTAGTGACAGTTGCGGTGATTTCCGTTGCGCCATCTGACAGGCTACTGACTGTACTGGCGGGTACGGTCAGGCTCCAGGAACCGTCGTTCTGTACTGTGGTCGTCAGGGTTTGCCCGGCGAATTTCACCACCACAGTTTGCCCGGCCTCGACGCCCTGGGTGGTGCCAGTCAGCGTCAGCGGCGAGCCTTTTTCTGCGGCGTTGATAATGTCATCGCCGGAAACGATGTTGATAGCGATCGCCACTTCACCCGCATCAACAAGCACGTTGTGGTCGATAGAGACCGGGTTACCTGCCGGGTCTGTTGCACTGGCCGTCACGACGACCGTGCCTGCACTGAGCGCCTGCAAGTCCGCAGCCGGAACGCCCACCTGCCAGTTGCCGTTGCTGTCGGTCACGCCTTGATACGTTTCGTTGCCGAGCGTTACCGTCACGGTGGTGCCCGCGGGAAGATGACTACTGCTACCAGAAATAACCAGATCTTGCTGCTGTTCGAGGGCGTTAATAACGTCATCGCCGGAAATAGTATTGATACGCAGACCCGGCAGCGTGGCGCTGATGGTGATATCACGTTCACCATTACCGGTGTTGCCGTGTCCGTTCGTCACAGAGGCGTTGATTGTTAATGCGCCATCGCCCAGCGCCTGTAAATCAGCCGCCGGAACGTTCACACTCCAGGTGAGGTTGCTCCCCACCGTCGCCGTGTACGTATTGCCACCCAGCTCAATGGTTACAGTATCGCCCTGCACTGCGCCCACTACGCGCCCGCTCAGGGTTTGATCTGCCGCCGCTTCGGCATTGTTCACCACGTTGTCGCCCGCAAAGGTGTTGATAATCACCTGCGGCAGCACCGTATCGACCAGTAAGTTGCTTTGCGCGGTTCCCGTATTGCCGGTCACATCCGTGGCGCTGGCGGTAACAATATAGTTGGTGTTTGCCAGGTTCAGGACATCGCTTACTGGCACGCTCAATGACCACACGCCGCCGTTAACCTGCGCACTATAAGTGACATTATTCAGCGTCACGTTAACCGTGCCGCCATCGGGCAAATTGCTGGTCCCGCTTAACGTTAGCGGCTGCTGAGACTCCAGCGCATTCAGTACGTTATCACCGCTGATGGGATCTATCGCCACCTGCGGCGCGACGCCCGCCAGGGTGATGTTATGAGTCGCTGTACCGGTATTTCCGGCAGCATCGGTAACCGTGACAATAAGGTCGTTAGGCCCACGCGCCAGCGTGCGGGTTACCGCTGGATCCAGAGCGACATTCCAGGTGCCGTCTGCCAGCACCACACCGGTCAGAACCGTGGCACCTAATTTGACGGTGACCGTGTCGCCAGGTGAAGCCCCACTGACCCGCCCGGAAATAATCTGTGCCACAATCTGTTCAGCGGTGTTAAGAACATCGTCACCCGCAACGGTGTTAACGCTGACCACAGGCGCACTGGTGTCTACCGTGAAATTTGCGCTGTTGCTGGTGGCGTTTCCTGCCCGGTCGCTGACGCTGGCATTTACGGCGTAGTTACCCTCCGTCAGTGCCTGCACTTCTGCGGCAGGCAGCGTCACCTGCCATGTGCCGTCGCTACCGACGATTGCTGTATGGCTTTTACCGTTTACTGTCAGGGTAACGGTTTGTCCAGCTTCAGCATTCGATGTACCACTTAACACCAGCGCGGCGTTATGTTCCGCGGCGCTGACAATGTTGTCCTGAGCGATAGCATTGATGGCAAGCGTCGGCGGCTGGGTATCGACTGTTAATAGTTGCGCACCAGTGACCGTATTGCCCGTGGCATCTTTACCACTAACCAGTACTGCCTGGTTCCCTTCAGCTAACGCCTGCGCATCGGCAGTCGGCACCTGCACGCTCCACGCGCCGTTAGCCCCGACGGTAGTCGTGTAAGTTTTGCCGTTAAGCGTGACGGTGAGTTCTGTTCCCTGTGCCAGATGGCTACTGCTGCCAGAAAGTGTAAATCCGCCAGCCTGCTCGCTGGCGTTAATAATGTTATCGCCTGCGGTGGTAGCAACCTGTACGGCGGCCTGACTGTTGTCGATAGTTAACGTTATCGAACCGGCATCGGTGATGGTGTTGCCGACAATTTGCACGACTGACCAGGTATGTTCACCGGCACTTTGTGTAGGTAAAGAAACGCTCCAGTGCCCGTTGCTGTCTACCTGTGTACTGGCGATGGTGTTGCCGTTGCTGTCTTTGATCTGGATGGTCGCCCCCGCCTGTCCGCTGCCGCTAAAGGTTGGCGTGGTGTCATCGGTGATGTCATTGGTAGCGAGAATGCCGCGCTGGTCGCCCTGATTATCGGTCACTAAAAATGACGGGGTAGCATTGCCTGGTTCGGCTGGCGGTGGGTTATTAACCACTTCAGTTTTCGAATCACCACCACCACCACTTGCCAGCAAAGCGCCAAGCGCGCCGCCACCTACCGCTGCACCCGCTAACCATCCCCACGGGAAGGTGCTCGTCTGAGCAACGGTATCAAGAAATGGTGCAATACTTTCAATGGCTGCAGTATGGGCTACCAGCTCCACAGGGGCTAAACCACCCGCAGCAGTATCAGCAAAAGTGACATGTGTAAGCTGTTGTCCATCGGCAAAGACCAGCTCCGATTGTTCAGTTGAATTAGCCGCTTGCAAAAAATAGCCATTGCAGCGGACAACCGTACCATCCTGCATATAAATCAGCAGGTCATTTCCTTCGCGAACATAACGTGCGACGGCAGATGCCTGAGCATGAACCTGCACCACAGATGGCTCATAAATAACAACCGTGACGTCGCCCGGATTAATCAGCGTTTGTTTGACGGATGTTTTACGCGAAATAACATCAATAATCAGGCTCATAATGGCATTCCTGATAAATGGCGCACATCCTTAGCGAGTCCATTTATCTTAATAAGACAAAGGGTTACTCTAAATAATTCAAGTTGCAGAAAGGTGGCAAGCGAGAGGATACGCAGCCGCAATTCATGCTAACCTGAAGCATGACGAGTAAAATCACTTAATAACGATGTAGCCCTACTATTAATAATGGCAGGATTATTTCAAGTCGGGTAAGTCGTTGTATAAGCCTTGTTTAATTCCCGCTAATGGAATCAGGTTATTAACCGCAGCGGCATAATTAACTGCTGCGACCCAACCATCATAATTGGCATTTATTTCAGCCGATTGCGCCTGAAAGACATCTTGCTCGACGGTTAATAGATCATTCAGACTGCGTTTGCCTAATTTATATTCATTTTGGTACACATCTCGCGTTTTGTGCGCGCTTTCGGATTGCGCTAAACCTGCTTCTTCACGACCCCGTGCACCGGTCCAGTTGGCATACGCCACCGACGCCCGTTGCAGCACATCCAGTTTTGCCTGTTCGACCTGCGAGGCAGAGATTTTTTGTTGCCCTTCGGCTTGTTGCACCTGAGCAGAAACCGCGCCCCCCTGATACAGCGGCGCATTGACGTTCAACTGTAACTGGTCGTCCCAGTACGAACGGTCACTGGTCTGGTAGCGCGTTTTGCCCCCCTGAATACTGAGCGTGGGCCAGTATTGCGCTTTGGTTTTTTCTACCCCGTACTGAGCCGACTGGCGTAAGTTTTCTGCCGCCAGCACCAGTGGGATGGACTGATAATCGATATTTTTTAGCGATACTGGCTGTTCGGCTAATTCGCCTAGCGGCGCGGCTATCGCCTCCGGCTGTACGCCGGTCAGCACCGCCAGTTGTGCTTTGGCGCTGGCCATCTGTGCCTGATATTGCTCCAGCGTCGAGCGCATTCCGGCAATACGCGTCTGGGCCTGTAATTCATCAGAAGATGAGTTCAGCCCGGCATTGGCGCGCAGTGCCGCCATGTTATAGACATTTTCCAGCGAGTGAATATTGCGTTGCGCCGCGTCACACAAAGCCTGATAACGGCTAACTTCCATATAGGCGGTCGCCGTTTTCTCTGCGACATCGGTCAGGGTGGCCATTAATTTAAAGCGGTAGCTATCACGAGCGGCAGTTTGCAGTTTGATATTGTTGTTAGTTTTACCAAAGTCATACACCAGTTGCGTCAGGGTTATGCCATAAGAAACGTTGTTATCCAGCCTGCCGCTGGAGTCAGTTTGTCGCGACGGGCCTGCGTTGCCGGTTAAACCCACGTGCGGATACCAGGCACTTTTGGCTTCATCGATTTGCGCTTCGCCAATACCTATCTGCGCCGCCTGTTGGGTGACGTCAGGATTGCGGGCAAATGCGCGTAATATACTTTCCTGTAAGGATAAACTGGCAACCGGCGTAACCGCAGGGGCATTAGCCCATTGTGGTAACGGTGCAGCAAGCGCGTCTCCTCCCATCACAATAAAACTTATTAAAAATATCAGACCTTTATTTTTACGGTTTTTTAATTGTAATCGCGCCATAGGTAAGTCACTTCCTTCCAGGTCATTATTTTAACTGATCTTTATAACCAGCATCATTTTATTTAAGAAGGGTAATAACTTGCGCATCTCTTTCGTTTTTACTTCCCCCTTTAAAAGAAATGCAGTTGAAAAGCTTATACGTCATTTATTAAGAATACACTACGACTTTTAGATTACCATCATCCTTGTTAAGAATAATCCATACCAGGAAGTGATAGAAATCACAGTTTTATCGTCTATATATCTTTTTTTTTGTGAATTATTTATTAAAGGCATAAGAAAGGAGATTAATTTAAGGATAAAAATAAAAGCGCAGTACAGAAAGCACCGCGCACAGAAAAGTTTATACCGTTTTATTCCGTTTCATTACCATTGCCACAATAAGGCTTAGTAATAGTGCGCCAATAATCCACATCAGCGCACTGCTGCCCTGTGACCACAGACTGTAAATAAACCCGATGATCACCAACAACATAACCAGCGTGCCAACAACAAGGATCGGTAACGAGGCGTGAATATCATGACGCAGGCGGATAGCGACCATAAACACCGCCAGGTAGCAGATCAAAAAAGTGGCACTGGCGACGCTGGCGAGCGAGCCTAAATTCAGCGCCGCCGTCATCAGCATAATCAACACCACTACGATGATGTTGCCCCAGGTACTCTGCCGCCACAGGGATTTATTCATTAATTTCGGCAGTTCGCGCTCGCTGCCCATATTGTCCATGATGTTAAACACGGCAAACAGGTTGGCGTTGATGGCTGAGGCCGTCGCCAGTAAAGCGCCGATGACCACAATCACATAACCCACATGTCCGAGCAACGGAGAAGCGGCTTGCGCTACGGCGGTATCGGCATATTTTTCTAACTCTAATGCCGAAACATCGCTAAGTAGCACCAGCGCCAGCGCAATGTAGAGTAGCGTGGTAACGCCAATCGCCACCAGAAACGCCCGTGGCATAATGACCGCCGGATCTTTCACTTTATCCGCTGCGTTTGCCATCATGCCAAAGCCCGCATAAGCAAGGAAGGTTATCCCAATACAGGAGAAGAACGCGCCGGAGCTGGGTGGTGCAGAGACAGAAATGTGCGCTGGTTGTAGCGACCAGACGCCTGCGACGATCAACAACAACAGGATCATCATTTTGATGCCGACGAGGATCACTTCCAGCCGCCCTACCGCATGATTGCTTAAGGAGTTAAATAGTGTCATCAGCGCAATGATCGCCAGTGCGTACAGCAAAATAAGATGCTCATCCTGGCTGCCTTCATGCAAAAACTGCACGGCATAAGCGCCAAAGGCACGAGCCACCATCGCGATACTCACCGCCAGCGTCATCAGGTACAGTAACGATAGAGCCAGCGAAAAGACGCCATTACCTAATCCCCGACGAAAGAAGTCAATAATCCCGCCGTTACTGGGGTAACTCGCCCCAAGCCGCGCGTAGGCATAACCGGAAAACATCGCCACAATACCGCCAAAGGCAAAGGCGACCCAGGTCGAGGCTTCCATTAACAACGCGGCCTGCCCCAGCAGGGCAAAGATCCCCGCCCCCACCATCGCCCCAATGCCGATGGAAACGACATTCCATAGCCCGAGGGGTTTGTTATCGTTATCACCTTCCGTGTTCATCATGATCAGCCCTTAAACACGTTATAGCCGAGTTGTTTAGCGACCGATGCCACCATTTTTTGTCCGCGAACACTGTTGCCTTCTTCATCCAGCGGTGGCGAGAACGCGGCAATACCCATCACGCCAGGTACGACCGCCAGAATACCGCCGCCAACGCCGCTTTTTCCGGGCAACCCCACGCGATACGCCCAGTCACCGGAGCGACCATACAGTCCTTCCATCATCATTTCGGCCAGGATGTACGGTACATTATCGGCCTGAAGAATACGTTTTTGGCTTAGCGGATTAACACCGCCCGCCGCCAGCGTCGCGCCAAGCGTCGCCAGTTCAACGGTATTGATAAGCGTGGAGCACTGACGGGTGTACACGTCGCAGGCTTCCATCGCATCGCAATAGAGGTATCCGGAGGAATACAGTAGCCAGGCAATTGCGCGATTGTGGAAGTTGGTGGTCTGCTCTGACTGATTCACTTCATCAGAGAGCGCCACCTGCTCCCCAGCCAGTTGTTGTTGGATGTGTAAAATCCGCTGCCAGCGTTGCTCGGCATTGTCGGCTTTGATCAGACTGGTAGTGGCGATAGCACCTGCATTCACCAGTGGCGACAACGGTTTGCCGCCATGAAGTTCTAAGGCGATGACTGAATTAAAAGGCAATCCGGTCGGGTCAGCGCCAATTTTGTCCTGAACCGCCTGCGAGCCGACATCTTCCAGCGCGAGGGCTAACGTACAGACTTTCGAGATGGATTCCAGCGCAAAGCGGTAATCACTGTCACCCGCGCGATAGACGCTACCATCGCAAGTCACAATAGCCACTGCCGCCAGTTGGCTGGGGACATTCGCCAGAAAGGGAATGTAATCGGCATTTTGTCCGCCGCTCAGTGAATGATATTGGGTATATGCCTGGTCCACTGCCTGCTGTAAATTTTTTGCATCTGACATCTTTTGTTAACTCCTTTTTATAGATGCGGGAGGTTATTCCTCACCCCGATGCCAATTTTCAGGCATCCTGATTTAACTTAGCACCCGCAAATTAACTACAGGAAAACAAAGAGATAATTGTCTGATTCTGATGGAAATTGAGCCAATTTTTTAATCTTCACTGACTTTTATCCAGGTGATTAATTAATTTCTTGACCTTCCCCTTGCTGGAAGGTTTACCCTTTATCTCAGTCAGTCAACACTGTCTTAAAGGAGTGAATTATGTCTCAAACAATCGACCTGACCCTGGACGGCTTGTCCTGCGGTCACTGCGTTAAACGCGTAAAAGAGAGTCTTGAGCAGCGCCCGGACGTTGAGCAGGCGGACGTGTCTATCACTGAAGCGCACGTTACCGGTACTGCCAGCGCAGAACAGCTTATCGAAACTATCAAGCAAGCGGGTTATGACGCATCAGTAAGCCACCCAAAGGCTAAACCGCTGGCGGAGTCATCAATCCCGTCGGAAGCACTGACAGCGGTTCCTGATGAGCTTCCGGCAGCGACCGCCGAAGACGATAGTCAGCAGTTGCTGCTGAGCGGCATGAGCTGCGCCAGTTGTGTCACCCGGGTGCAGAACGCGCTGCAAAGCGTACCGGGCGTCACCCAGGCACGGGTAAACCTGGCGGAGCGCACTGCGCTGGTGATGGGCAGTGCCTCCCCACAAGATTTAGTGCAGGCGGTGGAAAAAGCGGGCTACGGCGCAGAGGCGATTGAAGATGATGCTAAACGCCGCGAGCGCCAGCAGGAAACCGCCGTCGCGACTATGAAACGCTTCCGCTGGCAGGCGATTGTCGCCCTGGCGGTGGGTATCCCGGTGATGGTCTGGGGGATGATTGGCGAGAACATGATGGTCACTGCCGACAACCGCAACCTGTGGTTGGTTATCGGCCTGATTACGCTGGCGGTGATGGTTTTCGCGGGTGGGCATTTTTACCGCAGCGCATGGAAAAGCCTGCTGAACGGCGCGGCGACGATGGATACGCTGGTAGCGCTGGGTACAGGCGTGGCGTGGCTCTATTCGATGAGCGTCAACCTGTGGCCGCAGTGGTTCCCGATGGAAGCGCGACATCTTTATTACGAAGCCAGCGCGATGATTATCGGTCTGATTAATCTCGGCCATATGCTGGAAGCGCGCGCACGTCAGCGCTCTTCTAAAGCGCTGGAGAAATTACTCGATTTAACCCCGCCCACGGCACGACTGGTCACCGAAGATGGTGAAAAAAGTGTGCCGCTGGCTGAAGTGCAGCCAGGTATGTTGCTGCGCCTGACGACCGGTGATCGTGTGCCGGTAGATGGTGAGATTACCCAGGGCGAAGCGTGGCTGGATGAAGCAATGCTGACGGGTGAACCTATTCCGCAGCAAAAAGGCGAAGGCGATAGTGTCCATGCCGGGACGGTGGTGCAGGACGGCAGCGTGCTGTTTCGCGCCAGTGCGGTTGGCAGCCATACTACCTTGTCGCGGATTATTCGCATGGTGCGCCAGGCCCAGAGCAGTAAGCCGGAAATCGGCCAACTGGCGGATAAAATCTCTGCCGTGTTTGTGCCGGTAGTGGTGGTGATTGCGCTGATCAGTGCGGCAATCTGGTATTTCTTTGGTCCGGCACCGCAAATTGTTTATACCCTGGTGATTGCCACCACGGTGCTGATTATCGCCTGCCCGTGTGCGCTGGGGCTGGCAACGCCGATGTCGATTATTTCTGGTGTCGGCCGCGCGGCAGAGTTCGGTGTGCTGGTGCGTGACGCCGACGCACTGCAACGTGCCAGTACGCTGGATACCGTAGTTTTCGATAAAACCGGGACGCTGACCGAAGGGAAGCCGCAGGTTGTCACTGTGAAAACCTTTGCTGATGTTGACGAAGCGCAGGCGCTGCGTCTGGCGGCGGCACTGGAACAAGGTTCCAGCCACCCACTGGCGCGGGCAATCCTCGATAAAGCAGGCGATATGCAACTGCCACAAGTCAACGGCTTCCGCACATTGCGCGGGCTGGGCGTGAGCGGTGAAGCTGAAGGCCATGCGCTGCTGTTGGGGAATCAGGCGCTGTTAAATGATCAGCAAGTAGATACGAAAGCTATCGAAGCGGAGATTACCGCCCAGGCATCGCAAGGATCAACGCCAGTGCTGCTGGCGGTTGACGGTAAAGCGGTAGCCCTGCTGGCAGTACGCGATCCATTACGTAGTGATAGCGTGGCGGCGCTGCAACGGCTGCATAAAGCGGGATATCGTCTGGTGATGTTGACCGGGGATAACCCAACGACCGCCAATGCGATCGCCAAAGAAGCGGGGATTGATGAAGTGATTGCGGGTGTATTGCCGGATGGTAAAGCCGAAGCGATTAAACGTCTGCAAAGCGAGGGGCGTCAGGTCGCAATGGTGGGTGACGGTATTAACGACGCGCCAGCACTGGCCCAGGCGGATGTCGGTATTGCAATGGGCGGTGGGAGTGATGTTGCGATTGAAACCGCAGCGATTACTCTGATGCGCCATAGTCTGATGGGCGTTGCCGATGCGCTCGCCATCTCCCGCGCAACGCTGCGTAATATGAAGCAGAATCTGCTTGGTGCGTTTATCTATAACAGCATTGGGATCCCCGTCGCCGCCGGTATTTTATGGCCGTTCACCGGAACCTTGCTTAACCCGGTGGTTGCCGGGGCAGCCATGGCACTCTCGTCGATTACCGTGGTGAGCAACGCCAACCGGTTGCTGCGGTTTAAACCGAAAGAGTAAGTACGTCATTGCCGGATGCGCTGCTTCAGGGCGGCGCATTTGGCATTAACGCACGACTGCCGGATGCGGCGTGAACGCCTTGTCCGGTTTACTGGACAAAGCACTGTGCACAAGTGCAACAATCAACTCCATTTGCGCCATTCCTCCCCGCGCGCTAGCATGATATTTCACAAAGGGAGGTCGTATGGATCTGTTGTACCGGGTAAAAACACTTTGGGCTGCGCTGCGCGGTAATCATTACACCTGGCCTGCCATCGATATCTCTCTTTCCGGTAATCGTCATTTTCATCTCATTGGCAGTATTCATATGGGTAGCCACGATATGGCTCCCCTGCCCGTCCGGCTGCTCAAAAAACTCAAACAAGCCGATGCGCTTATCGTCGAGGCGGATGTTTCCACCAGCGATACCCCATTTGCCAATCTCCCTTCCTGCGAAGCGCTGGAAGAGCGTATCAGCGAAGAACAGATGCAAAACCTGCAACACATTAGCCAGGAGATGGGCATTTCTCCCTCGCTGTTTTCTACTCAACCGCTGTGGCAAATCGCGATGGTTCTTCAGGCGACACAGGCGCAAAAACTGGGGCTGCGGGCAGAATATGGTATCGATTACCAGTTATTGCAGGTAGCGAAGCAACAACATAAGCCCGTGATTGAACTGGAAGGGGCAGAAAATCAGATTGCCATGTTGCTCCAGCTTCCCGACAACGGACTGGCACTGCTGGACGATACTCTGACCCACTGGCATACCAACGCCCGGTTGTTGCAACAAATGATGAGCTGGTGGCTGAATACGCCACCGCAAGATAATGAAATAACGCTGCCCAATACATTCAGTCAGTCGCTGTACGATGTGCTGATGCACCAGCGCAATCTTGCCTGGCGGGATAAATTACGCGCTATGCCGCCGGGGCGCTATGTGGTCGCGGTTGGCGCACTGCACTTATATGGAGAAGGGAATTTGCCGCAGATGCTGCGCTAAAAAAATGGCCAATATCGCTATTGGCCCGTCAAAGAGGAATTTCATATTTTTATTATTATGCCGTCACTTTAAGCGACGGTGTAAGTCGATTGTCGCTCAATCTCACCATCCTGCCAATACTCTTAGGCAAGATGACTCTTTTTTTTGGGCCGCCATCAGGCGTATGCTTTCTCCGTTTTTTGTTTGAGGCAGGAAAATTACGATGACACCCGCAGTTAAATTACTCGAAAAAAACAAGATTTCTTTCCAGATTCATACCTACGATCACGATCCGGCTGAAACTAATTTTGGCGATGAAGTGGTCAAAAAATTAGGTTTGAATGCGGATCAGGTCTACAAAACGCTGCTTGTCGCGGTGAACGGCGATATGAAACATCTGGCGGTAGCCGTTACGCCAGTCGCAGGTCAACTGGATCTTAAAAAGGTGGCAAAGGCGCTGGGTGCCAAGAAAGTGGAGATGGCCGATCCGATGGTGGCACAACGCACCACGGGGTATCTGGTTGGGGGAATTAGCCCACTGGGGCAGAAAAAACGTCTGCCGACGATCATCGACGCCCCCGCGCAAGAATTTGCCACCATTTATGTTTCTGGTGGTAAACGCGGGTTAGATATCGAACTGGCAGCAGGCGATCTGGCGAAGATCCTCGATGCGAAATTTGCCGATATTGCTCGCCGCGATTAAGCATTGTGCCGGATGCGCACATCCGGCACTTTCAGATTACTGCCAGCTTACCTCACCTTTCGGCTCATATGCGCTCGCATCCAGCGGCGAGTTTTTCTGGATATAGCCTTTCAGCACTTCAGCATCAATAAAGCCGGTATTCACATAACCCGGTTTGTTATCAAGGCGCGGATAACCATCACCACCAGTGGCATTGAAGTTTAATGTCGCCATACGGTAAGTTTTCGCCGGATCGATTGCTTCGCCTTTGATTTTCAGGTCGTTCAGTTTGCCGTCTTTCGCCACAAAGCTGACGTTGGCAAATTGCGGATAGGCACCGGAATCCGGCTTCATTTGCGCGACGGCGGTCAGGTAATCAATCACCTCTTTACCCGTCATATCCACATACACCACCACATTGCCGAACGGCTGCACTTTCAGCACGTTTTTGTAGCTGATATTACCAGCCTCAATGGAGTCGCGGACCCCGCCGCCGCTCATCACCGCGAAGTCAGCGCCTGTGCGATCCATTTGTGCCGCCAGAATTAATCGTCCCATATTGGTCTGCACAAAACGGACTTTGCTGCGGTCACCTTCCAGGCGACCATTGGTTTCGCCAATTTTCACTTCCAGTTGCGCTTTGCCTTTGTTCTGGAACGGCGATAACAGCGAGATCATTTGCTGGTTCTCAGCGATTTCCGGGGTGTAAAGCACACGTTCACTTTTCCCGTCTTCCCAGGTCACTTTCTTCTTCAGATTCACCGGAATCAACTGGTAGTTGACCATTTTCATTTCGCCATTGCGGAACTCAAAATCAGCCCGCCCCACGTATTTCCCCCACTCATGCGCCTGCACAATCCAGATGCCGTTTTGTTGATCCGGTTTACAAGGCGTACCAGGAACATAATCGACCTGTTTTTTATTTTCCGCCGCCATACAGACCGGATCTTGCGAGTGACCACCGACGATCATCGCCAGCGATCCGGCAGGCAAGCTGCGCGCCATCTCTACATCGCCCGGAGCATTTGAACCGTGCTCACCATTGTCGTAATGCCCCATATGCGTGGCGGCGATAATAATGTCCGGCTTCTCTGTCTGTTGCAGTTCCTGAATCACCAGCTTCGCTTCGTCGGCAGGTTTACGAAACTCAATGTCAGTGAAATATTCCGGGTTACCAATTTTCGCCGTGTCATCGGTCGTCAGACCAATAACCGCGATTTTCAGATCCTGACGCTTAAACAACGCCCAGGGTTTAAACAGGCGCTCGCCGGTACTTTTTTGATAGATATTGGCGGACAGCAACGGGAACTTAGCCCACTTTTCCTGCTGACGTAATACGGCGAGCGGGTTATCAAATTCATGATTACCGATCGCCATCGCGTCATAACCCACCAGATTCATGCCGCGAAAATCAGGTTCAGCATCCTGTAAGTCGGATTCCGGTACACCGGTGTTAATGTCGCCACCAGAAAGTAACAGCACGCTACCACCTTCAGCAGCGACTTCTTTGCGGATACCATCCACCAGCGTTTTTTGCGCCGCCAGACCATATTCGCCATATTCATTACGCCAGAAATGACCGTGGTGATCGTTGGTATGAAGCACCGTAATTTTGTAGGTTTTATCCTGCTCATAAGCCTGGGCGGTTTCACTCGCCAGTGTAAATGCGGCTAATAATGCTAATGCCACACCCCGCTGCAAAAACTTCATATTTCTCTCTCCCTGACCAGATATCAACGTGTTGAAAATTAGTATGACGCGACATAATAGACAAATCTGTGTGTGGTGATGGTAAATCTACATACAAAAATGGAAATTCTGTATTAAGCATTGAGACTTCCTTAAGACAGCGCATGCAGGTATGTTAGTCAGGTAATAATCACAAATAAGATAATTCTTTACATCGCAACCCTGAAAAAGTGACTTTCCTATGGCAATGAGTGAACAAACCCAGCCTGTGGCGGGCGCGGCTGCGTCAACCACTAAGGCACGCACATCGTTTGGTATTTTAGGCGCAATCAGCCTCTCGCATCTGCTGAACGACATGATCCAATCGCTAATTCTGGCGATTTATCCTCTGCTCCAGTCTGAATTTTCTCTGACATTTATGCAGATTGGCATGATTACCCTGACGTTCCAGCTCGCTTCCTCTCTGCTGCAACCGGTGGTCGGCTACTGGACCGATAAATACCCGATGCCGTGGTCGCTGCCGATTGGCATGTGCTTTACCCTGAGCGGCCTGGTGCTTCTGGCGCTGGCGGACAGTTTTGGTGCGGTTCTGCTGGCGGCGGCGCTGGTCGGTACAGGTTCATCGGTCTTTCACCCGGAATCTTCCCGCGTGGCGCGTATGGCGTCTGGGGGGCGTCATGGCCTGGCACAATCTATCTTCCAGGTAGGCGGTAACTTTGGTAGTTCGTTGGGGCCATTGCTGGCGGCGGTGATCATCGCACCTTACGGCAAAGGCAACGTCGCATGGTTTGTACTGGCGGCACTGCTGGCTATCGTAGTACTGGCGCAAATCAGCCGCTGGTACGCCGCGCAACACCAAATGAGTAAAAGCAAACCGAAAGAAGTGATTGTTAACCCGCTGCCACGCGACAAAGTGGTACTGGCAGTCAGCATCTTGTTAATCCTGATTTTCTCGAAATATTTCTATATGGCGAGCATCAGCAGCTATTACACCTTTTATTTGATGCAAAAGTTCGGTTTATCTATCCAGAATGCCCAACTTCATCTGTTTGCCTTCCTGTTTGCCGTCGCGGCGGGAACCGTCATTGGCGGGCCTGTGGGGGACAGAATTGGTAGAAAATATGTAATTTGGGGTTCTATCCTCGGCGTTGCGCCGTTTACCTTGATTTTACCTTACGCCAGCCTGTACTGGACGGGTATTTTAACGGTGATTATTGGATTTATCCTCGCCTCGGCGTTTTCCGCCATTCTGGTCTACGCCCAGGAGCTACTTCCGGGGCGTATCGGCATGGTTTCTGGACTCTTTTTCGGTTTTGCTTTCGGGATGGGAGGCCTTGGCGCAGCGGTTCTGGGGCTTCTCGCTGACCATACCAGCATCGAGTTAGTTTATAAAATCTGTGCTTTCCTGCCGCTTCTGGGAATGTTGACCATATTCTTACCTGATAATCGGCATAAATCCTGAATTCCCGGCAGCCAAAGGTAAACTTTGGCTGCTTCATTTTGCAGTAGCCATAAGCCTTTCCTCTTCATACACCTCATCACTTTTCCGATCCGTGCTTTTTTTGCGGCTAATTCCATTTTTCTGCAAAATTCAACAATTATTCATAAACATCATCAATGAAATTGTCATAAACTATTACCTGTAATTTTGGTTTTCCCGGCCAAAATATGGACAACTACCACCAGGAAAAGGAGACGGAATGCATCACGCCACCCCGCTTATCACCACAATTGTTGGCGGCCTTGTGCTTGCCTTTATCCTCGGCATGCTGGCCAATAAACTGCGTATTTCTCCTCTGGTGGGATATCTGTTAGCGGGTGTGCTGGCTGGCCCCTTTACCCCAGGTTTTGTTGCTGATACTAAACTGGCACCGGAACTGGCGGAGCTGGGCGTTATTCTGCTGATGTTCGGCGTCGGCCTGCATTTTTCGCTAAAGGATTTAATGGCGGTAAAGTCGATCGCCATTCCCGGCGCGATTGCCCAGATAGCCGTGGCGACGTTGCTGGGCATGGCTCTCTCTGCCGTGATCGGCTGGTCGTTGATGACCGGCATCGTGTTCGGCCTGTGCCTTTCCACCGCCAGTACCGTGGTACTGCTACGCGCGCTTGAAGAACGGCAATTGATAGACAGTCAGCGCGGGCAAATCGCCATTGGCTGGCTGATTGTGGAAGATTTGGTGATGGTTCTTACGCTGGTATTGTTGCCGGCGGTAGCGGGGATGATGGAACAAGGCGATGTTGGCTTTGCCACGCTGGCGGTTGATATGGGGATCACCATCGGCAAGGTGGTCGCATTTATCGCCATTATGATGCTGGTGGGCCGCCGTCTGGTGCCGTGGATTATGGCGCGGAGCGCTGCAACCGGTTCGCGTGAATTGTTTACCTTATCGGTGCTGGCGCTGGCATTAGGCATTGCTTTTGGTGCAGTAGAACTGTTTGACGTCTCCTTCGCGCTGGGCGCATTCTTTGCCGGAATGGTGCTTAACGAATCCGAACTTAGTCACCGCGCAGCGCATGATACGCTGCCGTTGCGCGATGCGTTTGCGGTGCTGTTCTTTGTCTCTGTAGGCATGTTGTTTGATCCACTGATCCTGATTCAGCAACCGCTGGCGGTGCTGGCTACGCTGGCGATTATTCTGTTTGGTAAATCAGTGGCAGCGCTTTTCCTGGTTCGTCTGTTTGGTCACTCCCAGCGTACAGCGTTAACCATTGCCGCCAGCCTGGCGCAGATTGGTGAGTTCGCCTTTATCCTGGCAGGTCTGGGGATGGCGCTGAATCTGCTGCCGCAGGCAGGGCAAAACCTGGTGCTGGCAGGCGCGATCCTGTCGATTATGCTCAACCCGGTGCTGTTCGCGCTGCTGGAGAAATATCTGGCGAAGACCGAAACACTGGAAGAGCAGACGCTGGAAGAGGCTATCGAAGAAGAGAAACAGATCCCGGTGGATATTTGCAACCACGCGATACTGGTGGGCTATGGTCGCGTGGGCAGCCTGCTGGGAGAAAAATTGCTCGCGTCTGATATTCCGTTAGTGGTGATTGAAACATCACGAACCCGTGTTGATGAGTTGCGTGAACGCGGGGTTCGCGCAGTATTAGGCAACGCTGCTAACGAAGAGATAATGCACCTGGCGCATCTGAAATGCGCGAAATGGCTGATTCTGACCATTCCCAACGGTTACGAAGCCGGTGAGATTGTGGCCTCTGCTCGCACCCAAAACCCGGATATTGAGATTATCGCCCGTGCCCATTATGACGATGAGGTGGCGTATATCTCCGAACGTGGAGCAAATCAGGTTGTGATGGGTGAACGCGAAATTGCCCGTACTATGCTGGAACTGCTGGAAGCGCCACCGGCTGGTGAGGTGGTGACGGGGTAATATATTGACATCATTGCCGGATGCGATGCTAACGCATCTTATCCGGCCTACGCGTGCCATCTTCCGTAGGTTGGATAAGGCGTTTACGCCGCATCCGACAGTCATCAGTTCGCTGGTTTAACGATCCCAGTAAGACTCTTCCAGACTGTCTTCACGCTCCGGCAGCCCGCGTGTTAAGCGTGGTGAATGCTGGTTCAAAACCTGATAACTGACGCGGTTAGCGTATTTACACACCTGCGCTAACGACGAATAGGTTAACCAGGTGAATTTATGCTTACTGGAATTTGGCACGTTGGTGCGGTGATAACTATTGGCGGTAATGTCATGCAACAACGCTGCCAGCGCCCCATCTCCGGCTCCGTTGGTGTTCATGATTTTTTCCGGCCCGCCCATATATGGTGCAATGTGCGAATAGACACGCAACGGATTCTGGCAATCTTTGTGCCGCATGGCGCGGCTAAACTCATACTGGTTAAATTCGGGTATGGCCCCCGGCAATAGCGGATGCTGGGTTTTGCGTTTCGCTTCATCTTCAGTAAAGCCCGCCATATATAAACCAATTGGCCCCGCGGTGCACAGCACCAGATCTACCCAGTCCAGTGCCTTATCAGATGCCAGCAGCGGATCGCTCTCTCCGGTCAACGCTTCCGCTTCCTCTTCGTTCATCGCCAGAATAGAAACGTGTTCTTTGAGGAACGCCTGCCACCACTGTGGGTTCTCCGCAATAACAAATTTGGTTCCCAGCGTCAGCACCACCGGCACGTTGTATTTTTTGGCATATTCAATGGCTTTCATGGTCGCTTCCGGCATCGGTTCACCCGGCTTGCAGCGCACCAGATAGGACGTTAATACCAGCGCCGACGCTCCGGCAATGACATCTTCCGGAATACTTTCCGCACGTAGCTGGTTCATATGACCCGGGCTGATAGCAAAGGTACGTTCGCCAGACTCACCAATCAGCGTAAAGCAACGACCAATCGGGCCGTCCACCCCTTGCAGATAGTTAAGATCGGTTCGACTGGAGGTGTTACACAAGTAACGGTAGGCGTAGCTGCCAATTTCAATATTGCTGCACATTACGCCCAGCAGCACCGAACGGTCATCCGCCAGCACGGAGTAATTGTGCATGGTGTTACCAATGGTGCCACCCGCGAACTGATGGGTTATCAGGTTGTTCTGTTTCAGTTCCTGATAAAGTACTTCGGCAACATCATCTTCAATCACCAGTGAATGCCCGGCGCTTAATCCATAACGCTCAATGAACTCATCATCCACTTTCGCTTCAATATCCACCAGCGTCTGGTCGATACCCACCACCCAGGCGGCGCTGGTTTCGTTTTCTGGTTGGATTTGCTGCAACAGCGGATCGCGTGCGTTTACAGGGAAGTAATGTTTGGATTTACGTTTACCGGGAAATTTCATGGTTGTTTTTACGGGTGGTTAACTGAGCGGCGAATGTTAACACAATCATGCCTGAACGCGCGAGACGCAGGCAGTTTCAATATCAGCAGGTGAGATCGCATTTTCATGGCAGTGGTTCCTTACAATGGCGTTATTTGAAAGGAGTTTTTTAATGAAGACGGAAAACAAATTATCCGTGCTGGAACTTATTTCTCCTGAAATGAAGGCCGTTGTTAATACTCTCCAGCCCGATTTACCGCCCTGGCCCGCAGCGGGAACGATTACTGAGCAACGGCAGCATTACACACTTGAGCGTCGATTCTGGAATGCTGACGCTCCAGAAATGGCAACCAGAGCTTACGCAGTCCCTACGCCTTATGGCCAGGTGGAAACACGGCTCTACTCGCCGGACGCAGACAGCACCGCGACGCTGTTTTATCTGCATGGCGGCGGTTTTATTCTCGGCAATCTCGATACCCACGATCGCATTATGCGGCTGCTGGCGAACTACACTCAGTGTACGGTGGTTGGTATCAATTACACCCTTTCACCAGAAGCGCGTTTTCCGCAAGCAATAGAGGAAATCGTGGCGTCCTGTTGTCACTTCCACCGACAGGCAAGCGATTATCAAATCAATATGTCACGCATAGGTTTTGCCGGTGATTCCGCGGGCGCGATGCTGGCGCTCGCCAGTGCTTTATGGCTACGAGATAAGCAGATTGATTGCGGTAAAGTTGTTGGTGTTTTGCTGTGGTATGGGCTTTACGGATTACGAGATTCCGTAACTCGCCGCCTGTTGGGCGGTGACTGGGATGGTTTAACGCAACAGGATTTGCTGATGTATGAAGAGGCCTATTTAGGTAACAAAGCAGACCGCGAGTCGCCATATTACTGCCTGTTTAATAATGATCTCACTCGCGATATGCCGCCCTGCTTTATCGCGGGTGCAGAGTTTGATCCGCTGCTGGATGACAGTCGCCTGCTTTACCAGACGTTAGCGGCACACCAGCAACCTTGTGAGTTCAAACTCTACTCCGGTACGCTGCACGCCTTTTTGCATTATTCACGGATGATGAAAACCGCCGACGATGCTCTACGCGACGGCGCTCGATTCTTTAGCAATAGGTTGCAACCAGATTAGCCATCATTTCGATATGTTCCGGTGTAGCATTAAGCGCCGGAATATATTCATATTTTTTACCGCCCGCACCGAGGAAGACTTCACGGTTTTGCTCAGCAATCTCTTCCAGCGTCTCCAGACAATCCGCAGCAAAGCCCGGACACATCACCTGAATATGACCTACACCTTTTTCTCCGAGCATTTTCAGCGTTTCATCGGTATAAGGCATTAGCCAGGGTTCGCGACCAAAGCGTGACTGAAAGGTCATCATCACTTTTTCCGGTGCCATTCCCAGTGCTGAAGCCAGTTCACGGGTCGTTGTCCGGCAACGTTGCGGGTAGTCATCACCTTCATCCGCATAACGCTGCGGAATGCCGTGATAGGAGAGCAATAGCAGATCCGGCTCGCCATGTTGCGCGAATGATGCACGAACGCTATTCGCTAAAGCATTAATATAAGAGGGGTCGTCGGCATAATCGCGAATAAACGAAATGCCCGGAATACTGCGTTTACGCGCCAGAATGCGCGCCAGTTCATCCCATACCGCGCCGACCGTAGAACAGGAGTATTGCGGGTAGAGCGGCAGCACCACGATATGATCGACATGCTCCGCCAGCAGTTCATCCACCGCGCTTTCCAGTGATGGCGAACCATAGCTCATTCCCAGTGCCACCGGTATTTCCGGTAAGCGTTGTGCCAGCGCCTGCTGTTGCTGACGGCTGTAAACCATTAGCGGCGAGCCTCCTTCCATCCAGACAGAAGCGTACAGTTTCGCCACGCGCGGCGAACGCAGCGGTAATATCACGCCGCGCAGCAATGGCCACCACAACAGCCGTGAGGTATCAACTACGCGTTTGTCGCTTAAAAATTGTTTCAGGTAACGTTTTACCGCTTCAGGAGTGGGGGCATCGGGTGTCCCCAGGTTTGCCAGCAGGATACCGGTTTTTGTCTGACGCATTACCGCCTCTTATCGATTCAACTTGTTGATAATTGTAGCGGAAAAGTGAGGAATAAGAACTAATTGCTGTGAGAGGTATTGCCTGAGGAGGATAAGCAGACCTGCCCGAAAGTAGATCTGCTGACATGTACCATGCCTGATGCGGCGTGAACGCCTTATCAGGCAGAGTGCAAATCAATGGTGACTTAGATTAGCCGAGGATTTTTTCCAGAGCCGCGCGAACTTCAGCAACCGGTTTGGTGCCGTCAACTTTCGCGTATTTGGTGTTGCCCGCTTCTGCTTCTTTGGAGTAGTAGCCGATCAGCGGTGCAGTCATCTGATGGTATTCAACCAGACGTTTACGCACGGTTTCTTCCTGATCGTCTTTACGGGTGGTCAGCTCTTCACCGGTAACGTCGTCTTTGCCTTCTACTTTCGGCGGATTGAATTTAACGTGATAAACACGGCCAGACGGCGCGTGAACGCGGCGACCTACGATACGATCAACGATCAGTTCGTCCGGTACGTCAAATTCCAGAACGTAATCAACATTGATACCCGCTTCTTTCATCGCATCTGCCTGCGGAATGGTACGCGGGAAGCCGTCCAACAGGAAACCGTTACGGCAGTCTTCCTGAGCAATGCGCTCTTTAACCAGCGCGATCACCAGTTCGTCGGTGACCAGTTTGCCAGCGTCCATAATGTCTTTTGCTTGTTTACCCAGCTCGGAGCCAGATTTGACCGCGGCACGCAGCATATCGCC
The DNA here is from genome assembly GCF_002965125.1 of Escherichia sp. MOD1-EC6162. Classification (NCBI taxonomy): domain Bacteria; kingdom Pseudomonadati; phylum Pseudomonadota; class Gammaproteobacteria; order Enterobacterales; family Enterobacteriaceae; genus Escherichia; species Escherichia sp. MOD1-EC6162. The sequence goes on along the minus strand of NZ_PTSB01000004.1, from coordinate 64,508 downwards.
AGTGGAGATTTGCGGAATACCATATTTCTCCATGATGAACTGAGCCTGAGTCCCTTTCCCCGCGCCCGGAGCGCCAAGCAGAATGATACGCATTGCGAAAATCCCCTTAAAATGTGTCGAATTTTTTGAAAAAGCGATAAACGATACCACCAACAGGCGATTGCCTCAAGAAAGGCACCTTGGGCTGAAACGGTTAAGGGGGGGATAATTTAAGGAAAGGTGATAAAAAATGCCGGATGACGTTAAGGTCATCCGGCATCGTATTCAACGTTCAGGCCGGAGAAACGCAATCGCGTTACATCCGGTATTACATCAGGAAACCAGAAGCTGGTTCATACGACGAATAAACAGGTTCGGATCTTCCAGCGTACCGCGTTCTGCCAGCAGCGCCTGATCCAGCAGCAGTTCTACCCATTCGCTGAACTTCGCGTCATCTTCAGTATCTGCCGCACGTTTCACCAGCACGTGATCCGGGTTCAGTTCGAAGATATATTTCACCTCCGGCACTTTCTGACCCGCCGCGGCGAACAGTTTCGCCATCTGGGTGCTCATTTCGTCGGCGTCGGTCGAAACGATCGCTGGCGTATCGGTCAGACGGTGAGTCAGACGCACATCTTTCACACGATCGCCCAGCAGGGCTTTCACACGATCGATAAACGGCGTCAACGCTTTTTCTGCTTCTTTCGTGCTTTCATCGACTTCGTCAGCCAATTTTTCCAGCGACTCATCAACTTTAGACACAGACTGGAACGGTTTACCGTCGAACTCTGTCAGATAGTTCATCATCCACTCATCGATGCGGTCGGAAAGCAGCAGGACTTCGATGCCTTTCTTACGCAGCAATTCCAGATGCGGGCTGCTTTTCGCTGCCGCATAGCTGTCTGCGGTGATGTAGTAGATTTTCTCCTGCCCTTCTTTCATGCGGGAAACATAGTCTTCCAGAGACACGGTCTGCGCAGAAGAGTCGGTATGGGTAGAAGCAAAACGCAGCAGTTTTGCAATCGCTTCCTGGTTGGCGAAATCTTCTGCCGGACCTTCTTTCAGCACCAGGCCAAACTGCTGCCAGAAGGTCTGGTATTTTTCCGCATCGTCTTTCGCCAGTTTTTCCAGCATTTGCAGAACGCGTTTGGTCAGCGCATTGCGCAGGTTACGCGTTACCGTGCTGTCCTGAAGGATTTCACGGGAAACGTTCAGCGGCAGATCGCTGGAGTCAATCAGACCACGCACGAAGCGCAGATAGTTCGGCATAAACTGTTCTGCGTCGTCCATGATGAACACGCGTTGTACGTACAGTTTCAGGCCATGTTTGTGATCGCGGTTCCACATATCCCACGGTGCCTGCGACGGGATGTACAGCAGGCTGGTGTACTCCTGCTTACCTTCGACTCGGTTGTGGCTCCAGGTCAGCGGATCGTTAAAGTCGTGGGCGATATGTTTGTAGAACTCTTTGTACTCTTCGTCAGTGATTTCCGACTTGTTACGCGTCCACAGCGCCTGCGCTTTGTTGATTTTCTCCCAGGAAATAACGGTTTCGCCGTCTTTCTCTTCGCGTTTTTCGATCTCTACCGGCAGCGCGATATGGTCAGAGTATTTGCTGATAATGGAGCGTACGCGCCAGTCATCAAGGAACTCATCTTCACCTTCACGCAGATGCAGGGTGATTTCAGTACCGCGATCTTCTTTGGTGATGTCGGCAACGGTGTATTCACCTTCGCCCGCAGATTCCCAGAACACGCCGTTTTCTGGTTTTTCGCCTGCCGCACGGGTGCGCACGGTCACTTTATCGGCAACGATAAACGCAGAGTAGAAACCAACACCAAACTGGCCGATCAACTGGCTATCTTTTGCCTGGTCGGAACCCAGCGATTCGAGGAATGATTTGGTGCCGGATTTAGCGATAGTACCCAGATGATCGATCACTTCATCACGGGTCATCCCCACGCCGTTATCAGAGATGGTCAGCGTGCGCTTGTCTTTATCGAAAGAGACACGAACGCGCAGTTCGCCATCACCTTCGTACAGATCCGGATTAGAGAGCGCACGGAAACGCAACTTGTCCGCCGCATCGGAGGCGTTAGAGATAAGCTCACGCAGGAAAATTTCTTTATTGGAATAGAGAGAATGGATCATCAGATGCAGAAGCTGCTTCACTTCTGACTGAAAACCACGAGTTTCTTGTCCTTTCATGTAGGTCTACCTCAATAATGCCATTTTTAAGGTTAAAAACGGGATGAGGGAGAGATGGGGACAAGGGGGAATAATTTCAAGCGAGAGCAGGTGATCCTGCTCTCGTTTGCTTAAAAACGAATCTTATGGCGTCCGGCAAGGGAGTGTGACAGCGTGGTGCCATCAACCATTTCCAGTTCGCCGCCAACCGGTACGCCATGCGCAATTCGACTGGCTTCAACGTCATATTGCGCGCAAAGCTCGGCAATATAGTTAGCAGTAGCTTCACCTTCGACCGTCGGGTTAGTTGCGAGGATCACTTCAGTGATTTTTTCCTCTGCCAGACGCTGTTCCAGGCGATCGAGACCGATATCATCCGGGCCAATGCCATCCAGCGGTGACAAGTGCCCCATCAACACAAAATAGCGGCCTGAAAACTGCCCGGTCTGCTCAATGGCGTAGATGTCCGCCGGACTCTCCACCACGCAGATTTGGCCATTTTCCTGACGACGCGGATTTGAACAGATGTTACACACGTCCTGTTCGGTAAAGGTGCGACAATCGGCGCAGTGACCGATTTCCGACATCGCCCGGGTGAGCGCCTGCGCCAGACGCATCCCGCCGCTACGATCGCGCTGAAGCAGCGTGAACGCCATACGCTGCGCCGACTTCGGGCCAACGCCCGGCAGACAGCGCAGTGCTTCCATAAGCTGTGTTAACAGCGGGCTGGTTTGCATCAGAACGGCATCTTAAAGCCTGGTGGCAACTGCATTCCGGAGGAAACAGAGGCCATTTTTTCTTTCTGAGTTTCTTCGATGCGACGTGCTGCGTCGTTGAATGCCGCAGCTACCAGATCTTCCAACATCTCTTTGTCATCTTCCAGCAAGCTTGGATCGATCTCAACACGACGGCAGTTGTGCGCGCCGTTGATGGTCACTTTCACCAGACCTGCGCCGGATTCACCGGTCACTTCCAGCTTCGCGATTTCTTCCTGCATCTGCTGCATTTTTTCTTGCATCTGCTGGGCCTGCTTCATCAGGTTGCCCAGACCGCCTTTACCAAACATAGGTTTCTCTCTCAATCACGTTAAGGATGACGATCATAAGCTGTGCTTACGATCAAATGGGGCGGATACTTTCTTCATCCAGCTCCGCATCGAAGAATCGACGCAGGGTCTGAATATTATTATCCGCAATAATGGACTCGCGCGCCTGCGCAAGTTTTTCTTCGTATATCGCCTGACGCCACTCCAGCGGCGTGCGCACCGCGGGATTATCATCTTCAACGATAGTCAGTTCAACCGTTGAACCCTTTAATGTGCTCAACGCTTCAGCCAGTTTTTGCTGTGCACCGTTGTTATTCAGATGCCGCTGGGAGGAACGCAAATGCAGACATACCGCGTTGCCGTTCTCCTCTTTCCAGGCATTTAATGCCACCTGTTCGACCAGTTTTGGTAGCGAAAGTTGGCTCACCTGAGCGGCCCACGGATCGCGTTCAATGGCTTCTGCCGCCAGCTTTGCCGCCAGTTCCGGCGTTTTTTCATGCTCCAGCGCCTTTTTCAGCGCCTTCGGTGTGGCGACCACTTCTTTTTGCTGCATCACCGGGGTGGTAGCCTTCCAGCGATACGCTTCTTTTTTGACTGGCGCTTTTTCCAGTGCCGATGGCACCGGACGCGCCTGAACGCGATCGGTGACCGAAGCCAGTCTTTCCAGCGCAGCGTTATTCACCGGCCGCGCGCGGGTAGCGGCTGCCGGTTCACTCTTTTTTGCTTTGGTCGCTCCCTGTGCGCGCTGCAGTTGCTGACGCGCCGCCAGCACCTGGCTGGTGGTTTCTGAGAGCGGTACGGTCGGTACCTGCTGCGGCGCTGATTGCGGCTGCGGCGGCACTTGCGATGACGTCATTACCGCCGTTGGCGCGACGGGCGCAAAGGACTGGCGCGGCGCTTCCGGTTCGGGTAGCGGCATACGCGGATGGAATGCCAGCGCGCGCAGCAACGTCATCTCAACGCCCATGCGGCGGTCCGGCGCATACGGTAATTCTTTGCGACCAATCAACAGCGTCTGATAGTAAAGCTGAATATCCGTCGGCGGTATGGTGCGCGCCAGTTCACGCATCCGCAGTTCGATGGCCGCCATGTCGTTACCCAGCGCGGCAGGCGAAAGCTGGACCATCGCAATGCGGTGCAGCAGGCCGAGCATTTCCACCAGCAACGCTTCCCACTCGATACCACGGGCTGCGGCATCGTTAATCAGCGTCATTACACGCTCGCCGTTGGCCCCAACCATCGCTTCAACCAACGACAGCGCCTGATCGTCGTCAAGCGTACCCAGCATCGCACTGACCGCCTGGGTTGAAACCTGACCGTCACCGCTGGCAATCGCCTGGTCGGTCAGACTTAAGGCATCTCGCAAGCTGCCTTCAGCGGCGCGCGCCAGCAATTGCAACGCCCGCGGCTCGTGAGCGATATGTTCTTCGTTGAGGATGTGCTCAAGCTGATGGCGAATTTGCTCGACATCCAGCGCCTTGAGATGAAATTGCAGACAGCGTGACAAAATCGTCACCGGCAATTTCTGCGGATCGGTCGTTGCCAGCAGGAACTTGACGTGCTCCGGTGGCTCTTCAAGGGTTTTTAGCAGTGCGTTAAAGCTGTGGCGCGACAGCATATGCACTTCGTCGATCAGATAAACTTTAAAACGACCACGCGCTGGCGCGTACTGGACGTTATCCAGCAGGTCGCGGGTATCTTCGACTTTGGTGCGCGAGGCGGCGTCGATCTCAATCAGATCGACAAAGCGCCCCTGCTCGATTTCACGGCAGTTATCGCATACGCCGCACGGCGTTGCGGTAATGCCGGTTTCGCAGTTTAGCCCCTTCGCCAGCAGTCGGGCGATAGAGGTTTTTCCGACGCCACGGGTGCCGGAAAAAAGATAAGCATGATGAATACGCCCTAACGACAAGCCGTTCGCCAGTGCGGTCAGCACATGTTCCTGGCCGACGACGTCAGCAAAGGTTTGTGGGCGCCATTTTCGGGCTAAGACCTGATAACTCATTGGCAGGCTCTGAAACGCTGGAAGGTGGATTCACGAAGGGGTAATGCTAACACAGCCCCGTCAGAACGGCGAGGCTGAATGTACATCTTGTACTGCCCACGACGCGGGCTGGCAAAAATTAGTGGCCCGGGAACGGGACAAGGCTATAACAGGTGATGCCTTGATTTTCGAGACGCTGTTCACCGCCGAGATCGAACAGATTAATGATGAACGCAGCGTCGGTGACTTCGCCACCCAGACGACGGATCAGCTTCACGGTCGCCTCAATGGTGCCGCCAGTTGCCAGCAAATCGTCTACGACCAACACTTTGTCGCCTGGTTTAATGGCATCAACATGGATTTCCAGTTTATCGGTGCCATATTCCAGTTCGTAAGTTTCACTGATGGTTTCGCGCGGCAATTTGCCCGGTTTACGTACCGGTACAAAACCTACGCCCAGGCCCAATGCTACCGGAGCACCAAACAAGAAGCCACGTGCTTCGGTGCCCACAACTTTGGTAATACCCGCATTTTTGTAACGCTCAACCAGCAGGTCGATGCTGAGAGCGTAAGCTTTCGGGTCTTCCAGTAAGCTGGTGACATCACGGAACAGAATGCCGGGTTTTGGGTAGTCCTGAATGCTTTTGATGCTATTTTTGAGATACTCAAGCTGCTGTGCAGTCGCGGTCATAAGTGTATGCCTGCTTGTTACGGTGGTACTCACGGCGCGTTTTAAACGTATCAAAAGTAACTTTTGTTTAACCTTTGACCGCCTGCGCCTGTGCTCGAAAACGCCAGAATGTACTGGCTGTGGGCGATAATTGCAACAGCGATTGTTGTGCTTCGCCGTTTTTATTGCTTTTCATCAATCACCGGGATTCGCCACATAAAAATCAACAAACAACCGAGGATGATCAATAGCAGGATGCGTACCCACATCATATGTACAAACCACAACGAAATCGCAAAGGTTACGAGGATCAGTAAAATCGCTCTGGGCTTTGCACCGCGTGGCATTGCATGATATTTCTGCCAGAAGCGTAAATAGCTACCAAACCATGAGCGGTACAGCAACCAGGCATGAAAGCGCGGGGAAGAACGAGCAAAACACCAGGCAGCCAGCAGGATAAACGGCGTCGTCGGTAATACCGGTAATACCACGCCCAGCGTACCCAGCACTACCGCCAGCCAGCCAATGATGATTAAAATGATTCGTTGCATATTAAGTGTTGTCAGCTTACAGAGTGGCTACTTTAGCATAACAATTATCATTTTCATTGAGGTCTTATCGTGAAAACTACCCTGCTGCTGGAAAAACTGGAAGGTCAGCTCGCCATGCTGCGCCAGCGTTGTGCCCCGGTGGCGCAGTTTGGCACGCTAAGCGCCCGTTTCGACCGGCATCTTTTTCAGACTCGCGCGACGACGTTACAGGCGTGTCTGGCTGAGGCTGGGGACAACCTGACCGCGCTTCATCACGCGGTCGAACGGCAACAACTGCCACAAGTGGCCTGGCTGGCGGAACATCTGGCAGCTCAACTGGAAGCAATTGCCCGTGAAGCGGCGTCCTGGTCGCTGCGCGAATGGGACAGCGCGCCGCCGAAAATCGCCCGCTGGCAGCGTAAACGCATTCAGCATCAGGAGTTTGAGCGGCGGCTACGTGAGATGGTTGCCGAGCGTAAAGCACGTCTGGCACAGGCGACCGATTTAGTCGAGCAGCAGACGCTGCATCGTGAGGTTGAAGCCTATGAAGCACGCCTGGTTCGGTGCCGCCATGCGCTGGAAAAAATCGAAAACAGGTTAGCGCGTTTAACTCGCTAACAATGGAGAAAATATGTCACTGGAAAATGCCCCTGACGATGTGAAACTGGCCGTCGATTTGATTGTTCTGTTGGAAGAAAATCAGATCCCAGCCCGCACCGTGCTGCGCGCACTGGATATTGTAAAACGCGATTATGAAAAGAAATTAACGCACGATGATGAGGCGAAAAGTGATAAATAAATGGGGCCGCTAAATGTCCCCGCAGATTGCTGGTAAACGCAAAACTGCCTGATGCGCTACGCTTATCAGGCCTACACCGCTCCTGCAATATAATGAATTTTCGCGGTTTTGTAGGCCGGATAAGGCGGTCACTCCGCATCCGGCATGAACAACGCGCACTTTGTCAGTAATCTCGGGGCAACTCAATGCTGCCCCTTTTGTTATTACCCTACCGCAGGCGTCGGATCATCGCCTTTGTAGTCGCGCTTCACTTCAGTCACTTCATCGCCCTTCTCGTTGTGCAGATGCACTTCAAGCTGGTTAAAGGCAATGTTGATGTCGTTTTCGCGGCACAACTGATCAATGGTGCGGTTCAGTTCATCGACAGTGCGGCTGCGGTCACGCAGTTCACGAACATACAAACGCAGCTCATGATCCAGCGTGCTGGCACCAAACGCAGTGAAGAAGACTTCCGGCATGGGTTCGTGCATCACCCTTGGATGCTCCGCCGCCGCCTGAAGCAGTACTCTGCGTACTTTTTCCAGATCAGAACCGTAAGCCACACCGAGGCGGATCACCAGACGGGTGGTGGTGTCGGTTAACGACCAGTTGATCAGACGCTCGGTAACAAACGCTTTGTTCGGGATAATCACTTCTTTGCGATCGAAATCTGTAATGGTGGTAGCACGAATACGGATCTTACTGACCGTCCCGGAGAAAGTGCCGATGGTTACTGTATCGCCAATGCGCACCGGACGTTCGAACAGGATGATCAAACCCGAGACGAAGTTACCGAAGATCTCTTGTAAACCAAAACCCAGACCTACAGATAATGCCGCCGCCAGCCACTGGAGTTTATCCCACGATACGCCAAGCGACCCAAACACGGTCATCGCGCCAACGGCTATGATGATGTAGTTAAGGATGGTAGTAATGGCATACGACGCGCCCTGACGCATATTCAGCCGCGACAGCACCAGCACTTCCAGCAAACCTGGCAGGTTGCGGATCAGCGCCCAGGCCACCATTGAGGCGATAATCGCAAACAGCAGGCTGCCCATCGTCACATTTTTCACCACCGCAGCCCCGGCTTCAGTGCCGTTGTAATGCCACAGGGTGATGCTGTCGAGATAGCTGAATACGGTGATTAAATCGGACCAAATCGCCCAGAACATCAAACCAAACAGCGCAAACATCAGCAACATCGTAATACGCAACGTCTGCTGGTTGACTTGCTCCAGCGCGATGGTTGGCTCTTCCGGCGGCTCGGCACCTTCGGCCCCTTCTTTCACCAGATTCTGCCGACGCGCCAGCGCACGACGCCAGGCGATACGCCGTGCCGCCACACTTAACCCACGCAGCACTGTCTGGTACAGCAAGTTCCAGACGATTACCAGATACACCGTTTCAATCCAACGCCCGGAGAGGCGCAGCGTAGTGTAGAAATAGCCTGTTGCAGTCAGCACCATCAGCGCAATCGGGATGATCGACAGCACGGTAATGGTGACCAGACGCATGGTGTGGGATTCTTTATCACGCCAGCTTTCACGGCACATTGGCCATACCAGGAAGGCGATCAGCAGCAGGTTAAAGAAAATCATCGCCTGCCCCAGCACATCATCCATCAAATGCAGCGGGGAGAGTTCTGCTACCACAGACCAGAAATGGATTGGCAACAACGCGAGGCTGATGCGAACAATCTGCCGACGCCAGTGGCTGGTCTGTTGCTCTGGCATACCAAAGTGACGAACCGCAACGCCGTTTTTCTCCAGCACTTTCCAGCACAGGCCAAACACCAGCCAGAAAATCGCCAGTTTTTTGCTGAACGCCCACAGTAATTCACTGATGTTGAGCTGCATGGTCAGCAGAATCAGACCAACGGCGAGAATAATCAGACACACCGGCAGCGCACGAATCAGATCGATAAGAATCGCTTTTGGTGTGTTGAGCTGGCTATCGTTACGCAGGGAACCTACGGCGGAAGCCAGTTTTTGCTGATACGCTTTCAGCCAACCCAGACGCCAGTGGATCAGCCCGGCAATTAACAGCAGCGGTAAACCGGCAAGGAAAGCGATAAATACGGCGGGCCAGGCTTTTTCCCAGTTCACCGTAATTTTCATCGACTTGAATTCATCCTGCAACGTTTGCGGGAACGCCTTAATCCAGTCCCAGTCCATCGGACGGTTACTGTTCACCCAGAAAATTTGTTGGGTCAGGATAGATTTCAGGTTTTTCGACACGCTCATTAACTGCTGCTGGTTGATTTGCAGGTTAATGGCCATCATCAGTTGGTTACCCAACTGTTTGTTTAGCTGATCCAGCAGTTCACGACGCATATCTACCACTTGCAACAGTGCGTCACGGACTTCATCGTTGACTTCGTTAGCATGGCCCTCTTCCAGTTTGGCCACATAAGCATCGCTCTGGAACAGTGCATCACGTTGCTGGTTGACTTCGAACTGTTCGAGACGCAAATCCGCGATGCGGTTGGTCATGTTTTCCAGTTCATCCGCCGACGGCAGCGTTTGTTGTTGTTGGTAAAGAATACGGGACAACAGCAGGCTGCCCTTCAGGACAGAAATCTGCTCTTTAATATTGCGTTCCGATTGCAGCGCCCGCTCCAGCCAGTTTTTAACTTTGATGTTTTGCTGCATCAACTGATTGCCGTTTTCTGTGGCGCTAATCAGACGCTGACTTAATTGCTGGTTAATTTCCAGTTCCTGTTTCACCAGCGGGTTAGCCTGAATACGCGCAGCTTCGTCCGGCGTTGCCGCTTCCTGCGCTGTTTTTTCAGTTAATGTCAGGCGCTTGCTGTTCACCGCCTCCTGCAACAGTTGCAGTTGATGTTCCAGACGCGTGCTGTTCGCCGTCACGTAATCGCGTTGCTTTTGTAGGGTATCCTGTAAGACGGTGTTCCCTTCCAGGCTTTTACGTTGCTGGTCAATCTCGGCATTCAGCAAAACCTGCTGCGCCTGCATCAACACTTTCTGGCTGGGACGTAAAGCCGCCTCACCAACCTCAGTGCCATCCAGACGGCTGCGAATTTGTTGCAACTGCTGCGAGGCGGTATACATCGCATTTTGCACGCGTTCGGGCTGCGTCTGTAATGAAACCAACTGGCTGTTATAAGAAGCCAGATCGTTTTGTGCGTTTTGCAACTCGTCCAGCGCCTGCGAAACGCGAGACTCCAACTGACGTAACGACAGCGTACTCAACGTCTTACGGGTTTCTTCGTCGTTATCCACATCGCCAAGCGCAGTTAACGCAGCAGTCGCCTGGCGCATTTTCTCTGGTGCTTCGGCAACTTTTTGCCGTAATTGCACCGTTTCTTCTTTTACACGCTCGATTTTCTCAAGAGTGGCTAATGTGTCAGTAACATCTTGCTGTACCAGCTTATCCTGGGCAGAAAGATCTTTTTGTTTATTAAGCGAGTCAAGTTGTGCCTGTAGATCCGCTTTCGTCGGTAGATCACCATTCGATGACGCCCGCGCAAAGGCCGTGTTCTGGCATAACAAGACCAAAACAAAAGCAATAAATGCTGAAAAAACAAAATGTCGTGATCGTTTGTAATACTGGAACATAGTCATGATGAGTGAAGGTTTCTGAACCTGAAGAACGACCTGAAATAGTCAAGCGGCTAGAATAGCACGGCGTGGAGAACCAGAATAGCAACAGCGAAAATGTCCAGGATAAATCCTGGAGTCTGATTCAGGATTTTTCGTTGGCGGCAGGTGCACGAAGCGTGGGACAAAGGAGATACATTTCCAGCAATATAGCAACGTAATCGCGGGCTTCTTTTTTGAGATCAAAAGATTGCGGGGCAAACAGCCAATTTTCCATTAAACCGGAAATATAGCCGCGCATAATAATTGCTGCGCGACGCGTCATTAAATCCGCGGGCAGCATTTTCGCTTCAATACAATGTCTTAACGTTTGTTCTATACGGTCATAACTTTCAAGACAGAGATTACGTTGTGCCTGCTGAACGACTGCCATTTCTCCGACAAATTCGCATTTATGGAATATAATCTCCATCAATAAGCGCCGCCGCTCTTCTGTCACCGTCGATTCAAGAACATGAATTAGTATTTCTCTTAACACAGAGAGTGGATCGCCAGGGAATTTTGCCTGATACTCAAGCTCTAGTTCACCAATATTGGATTCTGACAGCTCCCAGATCTCACTGAATAAATCCGACTTATCTTTAAAATGCCAGTAGATTGCACCACGCGTAACGCCTGCTGCTTTTGCAATCTCTCCCAGTGAGGTGGATGATACCCCCTGCTGTGAGAAAAGACGTAGAGCCACATCGAGGATGTGTTGGCGTGTTTCTTGCGCTTCTTGTTTGGTTTTTCGTGCCATATGTTAGTGAATTTACAGGCGTTAGATTTACATACATTTATGAATGTATGTACCATAGCACGACGATAATATAAACGCAGCAATGGGTTTATCGACTTTTGACCATTGACCAATTTGAAATCGGACACTCGAGGTTTACATATGAACAAAAACAGAGGGTTTACGCCTCTGGCGATCGTTCTGATGCTCTCAGGCAGCTTAGCGCTTACAGGATGTGACGACAAACAGGCCCAACAAGGTGGCCAGCAGATGCCCGCCGTTGGGGTAGTAACAGTCAAAACTGAACCTCTGCAGATCACAACCGAGCTTCCGGGCCGCACCAGTGCTTTCCGGATCGCAGAAGTTCGTCCTCAAGTTAGCGGGATCATCCTGAAGCGTAATTTCAAAGAAGGTAGCGACATCGAAGCGGGGGTATCTCTCTATCAGATTGATCCTGCTACCTACCAGGCAGCTTACGATAGTGCAAAAGGCGATCTGGCTAAAGCGCAAGCAGCAGCCAATATCGCGCAGTTGACTGTTAATCGTTACCAGAAGCTGCTGGGTACTCAGTACATCAGTAAGCAGGAGTACGATCAGGCACTGGCAGATGCACAACAGGCAAATGCTGCTGTCACTGCGGCGAAAGCGGCGGTTGAAACCGCACGAATCAATCTGGCTTATACCAAAGTCACCTCTCCGATTACCGGCCGTATAGGTAAATCGAACGTGACGGAAGGCGCATTGGTGCAAAACGGTCAGGCGACTGCGCTGGCAACCGTGCAACAACTTGATCCGATCTACGTTGATGTGACTCAGTCCAGTAACGACTTCCTGCGTCTGAAACAGGAACTCGCTAACGGCACACTGAAGCAAGAGAACGGCAAAGCTAAAGTGTCGCTGATCACCAGTGACGGTATTAAGTTCCCGCAGGATGGTACGCTGGAGTTCTCTGACGTTACCGTCGATCAGACCACCGGATCTATCACGTTACGCGCCATTTTCCCGAACCCGGATCACACCCTGCTGCCGGGTATGTTCGTGCGTGCACGTCTGGAAGAAGGGCTTAATCCAAACGCCATTTTAGTTCCACAACAGGGGGTAACTCGTACACCACGCGGCGAAGCTACCGTACTGGTGGTTGGCGCGGATGACAAAGTGGAAACTCGTCCGATCGTCGCCAGCCAGGCCATTGGCGATAAGTGGCTGGTGACTGAGGGTCTGAAAGCAGGCGAACGCGTAGTAGTAAGTGGGCTGCAGAAAGTGCGTCCTGGTGTCCAGGTGAAAGCACAAGAGATAACCGCTGATAACAACCAGCAAGACGCAAGCGGTGCTCAGCCTGAACAGTCCAAGTCTTAACTTAAACAGGAGCCGTTAAGACATGCCTAATTTCTTTATTGATCGCCCGATTTTTGCGTGGGTGATCGCCATCATCATCATGTTGGCAGGGGGGCTGGCGATCCTCAAACTGCCGGTGGCGCAATATCCTACGATTGCACCGCCGGCAGTAACGATCTCCGCTTCCTATCCTGGCGCTGATGCAAAAACAGTGCAGGATACTGTTACACAGGTTATCGAACAGAATATGAACGGTATCGATAACCTGATGTACATGTCATCCAATAGTGACTCCACAGGTACTGTGCAGATCACTCTGACCTTTGAGTCTGGTACTGATGCGGATATCGCGCAGGTTCAGGTGCAGAACAAACTGCAACTGGCAATGCCGTTACTGCCGCAGGAAGTACAGCAGCAAGGGGTGAGTGTTGAGAAATCTTCCAGTAGCTTCCTGATGGTTGTCGGCGTTATCAACACCGACGGCACCATGACGCAGGAGGATATCTCTGACTACGTAGCGGCAAATATGAAAGATGCCATCAGCCGTACATCGGGCGTCGGTGACGTTCAGTTGTTCGGTTCCCAGTACGCGATGCGTATCTGGATGAACCCGAATGAACTGAACAAATACCAGTTAACGCCGGTTGATGTTATTACCGCAATCAAAGCACAGAACGCCCAGGTAGCTGCCGGTCAGCTCGGTGGTACGCCGCCGGTTAAAGGCCAGCAGCTTAACGCCTCTATTATTGCTCAGACGCGTCTGACCTCCACTGAAGAGTTCGGCAAAATTCTGCTGAAAGTGAATCAGGATGGTTCCCGCGTACTGCTGCGTGATGTGGCGAAAATTGAGCTGGGTGGTGAAAACTACGACATCATCGCGGAATTTAACGGACAACCGGCTTCTGGTCTGGGTATCAAGCTGGCGACCGGTGCAAACGCGCTGGATACCGCCTCAGCAATCCGGGCTGAACTGGCGAAGATGGAGCCGTTTTTCCCGTCGGGTCTGAAAATCGTTTATCCATACGACACTACGCCGTTCGTGAAAATCTCCATTCACGAAGTAGTGAAAACCCTGGTCGAAGCAATCATCCTCGTGTTCCTGGTAATGTATCTGTTCTTGCAGAACTTCCGCGCGACGTTGATTCCGACCATTGCTGTACCGGTGGTATTGCTGGGAACATTTGCCGTCCTTGCTGCCTTTGGTTTCTCGATAAACACGCTAACAATGTTCGGGATGGTGCTCGCTATCGGCCTGTTGGTGGATGACGCCATCGTTGTGGTAGAAAACGTTGAACGTGTGATGGCAGAAGAAGGTCTGCCGCCGAAAGAAGCCACTCGTAAGTCAATGGGGCAGATTCAGGGCGCACTGGTTGGTATCGCGATGGTGCTGTCGGCTGTATTTATACCGATGGCCTTCTTTGGCGGCTCAACTGGTGCAATCTATCGTCAGTTCTCCATTACCATTGTTTCCGCAATGGCATTGTCAGTACTGGTGGCGTTGATCCTGACTCCGGCGCTTTGTGCGACCATGCTAAAACCTATCGCTAAAGGCGATCATGGGGAAGGTAAAAAAGGCTTCTTCGGCTGGTTTAACCGCATGTTCGAAAAGAGCACGCACCACTATACCGACAGCGTAGGCGGTATTCTGCGCAGTACGGGGCGTTACCTGGTGCTGTATCTGATCATTGTTGTCGGCATGGCCTATCTGTTCGTGCGTCTGCCAAGCTCCTTCTTGCCAGATGAAGACCAGGGCGTGTTTATGACCATGGTCCAACTGCCTGCAGGTGCAACACAAGAACGCACGCAAAAAGTGCTCAACGAGGTGACGAATTACTACCTGACCAAAGAAAAGAACAACGTTGAATCGGTGTTCGCCGTTAACGGCTTCGGCTTTGCGGGACGTGGTCAGAACACGGGTATTGCGTTCGTTTCGTTGAAGGACTGGGCTGACCGTCCGGGTGATGAGAACAAAGTTGAAGCGATTACCACGCGTGCAACGCGTGCCTTCTCGCAAATTAAAGATGCGATGGTGTTCGCCTTTAACCTGCCAGCGATTGTGGAACTGGGTACGGCAACCGGCTTTGACTTTGAGCTGATTGACCAGGCGGGCCTCGGCCACGAAAAACTGACCCAGGCACGTAACCAGTTGCTGGGCGAAGCAGCGAAGCACCCTGATCTGCTGACCAGCGTGCGTCCGAACGGCCTGGAAGATACGCCGCAGTTTAAGATTGATATCGACCAGGAAAAAGCTCAGGCACTGGGTGTTTCTATTAACGACATTAACACCACCCTGGGGGCTGCATGGGGCGGCAGCTACGTGAACGACTTTATCGACCGCGGTCGTGTGAAGAAAGTTTACGTAATGTCAGAAGCGAAATACCGCATGCTGCCGGAAGATATCGGTAACTGGTATGTTCGTGCTGCTGATGGTCAGATGGTGCCATTCTCGGCGTTCTCCTCTTCACATTGGGAATACGGTTCGCCGCGTCTGGAACGTTACAACGGTCTGCCATCCATGGAGATCTTAGGTCAGGCGGCACCGGGTAAGAGTACCGGTGAAGCGATGGCGCTGATGGAACAACTGGCGAGTAAGCTGCCTACGGGGGTTGGCTACGACTGGACGGGGATGTCCTATCAGGAACGCCTCTCCGGTAACCAGGCACCTTCGCTGTACGCGATTTCGTTGATTGTCGTGTTCCTGTGTCTGGCGGCACTGTATGAGAGCTGGTCAATTCCGTTCTCCGTTATGCTGGTTGTTCCACTGGGGGTTATCGGTGCATTGCTGGCAGCCACCTTCCGTGGCTTAACCAACGACGTTTACTTCCAGGTGGGCCTGCTCACAACCATTGGGTTGTCAGCGAAGAACGCGATACTTATCGTCGAATTCGCCAAAGACTTGATGGATAAAGAAGGTAAAGGTCTGATTGAAGCTACTCTGGATGCGGTGCGAATGCGTTTACGTCCGATCCTGATGACTTCACTGGCGTTTATCCTCGGTGTTATGCCGCTGGTTATCAGTACTGGTGCTGGTTCCGGCGCACAGAACGCAGTTGGTACTGGTGTAATGGGCGGCATGGTGACCGCAACGGTACTGGCGATCTTCTTCGTTCCGGTGTTCTTTGTGGTGGTTCGCCGCCGCTTTAGCCGTAAGAATGAAGATATCGAACACAACCATACTGTCGATCATCATTGATAAAACTCGTAATCACTAAGGCCGCGCAAGCGGCCTTTTTAATACGTATAATCTTAAAGTCACAATGTTTACAGTTAAGGTTTCAAACGGAGGGTAGTTTTAACGCGGCATAAAATTCATAAAAAATGCCTATTGTTAGTTAATTTATATTAAGTCGCGCTAATAGGTATAATAACCCATAGACATCTAGAGGCTATTCTTAATTATTTGCGGCAATTCTTTATTTATTCATGTCAATTACATCATAATCAGAGCAATCCTGGGTATTAGTGTGACAAATTCCCATACCATTTTATCAGCCGCGATGCGAGAATCCTGATTACGTTATGAATAGCATCAAACTAACTGCTTTAGGCTTTACGTAGTTGGTGCCAGGATGAAGAAGTAAGCCTTTTCCCTCTCCTCCTCCTAATTGTAATTTTTCGTAATAATGCGATGAAAACCTTCAAAGAGTGGATTATAGTTAATCTAACAAATGTGAGGGCAAGTCCAGGTCAGTAAGTTTTCCCATCCCGAAAGGTGTCCGTTAGTTCAATCGCTAAGAAGGGGACGCGTTATGGATGAATACTCACCAAAAAGACATGATATTGCACAGCTTAAGTTTCTTTGCGAAACCCTGTATCATGACTGTCTTGCAAACCTTGAAGAAAGCAATCATGGTTGGGTTAACGACCCTACCTCGGCTATCAATCTGCAACTTAATGAACTCATTGAGCATATTGCAACCTTCGCGCTTAATTACAAAATTAAGTATAATGAAGACAATAAGCTCATTGAGCAGATAGATGAATATCTGGACGACACCTTTATGTTGTTCAGTAGTTATGGTATTAATATGCAGGATCTCCAGAAATGGCGGAAGTCAGGTAACCGACTGTTCCGTTGTTTCGTGAATGCCACGAAAGAGAATCCTGCAAGTTTATCTTGTTCGAATTATTACAACCATGGGTAGAAGTATGTCCGATAAACCTTTAACAAAAACCGATTATTTGATGCGTTTGCGTCGTTGTCAGACAATTGACACGCTGGAACGTGTTATCGAGAAAAATAAATACGAACTATCAGATAATGAACTGGCGGTATTTTACTCAGCCGCAGATCACCGCCTTGCAGAATTGACCATGAATAAGCTTTACGACAAGATCCCTTCCTCGGTGTGGAAATTTATTCGATAACTCAATTAGTATAAAATCAGGCTATAACAGTCTGTTTATTAAGTATATTCTATTTTTTCCATGAAGGCATTCCTCATGTGATCTCCATCACACAGAAGTAACGGGAACGTTCTCTTCATTGGCTTTTTGCATTACTGTGTTGCCGCATTTTCAGCAACCAGGATGTTTGTAATGAGCACAGAAAAAGAAAAGATGATTGCTGGTGAGTTGTATTGCTCGGCAGATGAGACTTTATCTCGCGATCGCCTGCGCGCTCGTCAGCTTATTCACCAATACAACCATTCCGCGCCGGAAGATCAATCACTACGCCAACAAATTCTCACCGATTTACTCGGCCAGGTTGCGGATGCGTATATTGAGCCTTCCTTTCGTTGCGACTATGGCTATAACATTTTCCTCGGTAAAGGGTTTTACGCAAACTTCGATTGCGTAATGCTTGATGTCTGCCCTATTCGTATTGGCGATAATTGCATTCTGGCTCCGGGCGTTCATATTTATACCGCTACACACCCTGTCGATCCTGTAGAACGTAATGCTGGTGGTGAACTGGGGAAACCGGTGACTATCGGTAATAACGTCTGGATTGGGGGGCGTGCCATCATTAACCCGGGCGTTACCATTGGCGATAACGTCGTAGTGGCATCAGGTGCGGTCGTCACAAAAGATA
The DNA here is from genome assembly GCF_002965125.1 of Escherichia sp. MOD1-EC6162. Taxonomy (NCBI): domain Bacteria; kingdom Pseudomonadati; phylum Pseudomonadota; class Gammaproteobacteria; order Enterobacterales; family Enterobacteriaceae; genus Escherichia; species Escherichia sp. MOD1-EC6162. The sequence goes on along the minus strand of NZ_PTSB01000004.1, from coordinate 46,624 downwards.
TCCCGGACAACGTCGTCGTGGGCGGCAACCCAGCCAGAATCATTAAAAAGTTGTAACTACAATTTGCAACTGTTATGCAAAATTGTGGCAAATCTGTTACTTTCTTCATATCATTCCCACGTTAAAATAGGGTGTTCACTGGAAAGTTGCAGATACCACGAAGGCAAAAGATGACTGAAATACAACGCCTGCTAACCGAAACGATTGATTCTCTGAATACGCGCGAAAAACGCGACAACAAACCCCGCTTTAGTATCAGTTTTATCCGCAAACATCCGGGGCTGTTTATCGGCATGTATGTTGCTTTTTTTGCCACACTGGCGGTAATGTTGCAGTCCCAAACGCTGTCAGATTCAGTCTGGCTACTGGTTGTGTTATTCATCCTGCTTAACGGTTTCTTCTTTTTCGATGTCTACCCACGCTACCGCTATGAAGATATCGACGTGCTCGATTTTCGGGTTTGCTATAACGGCGAATGGTATAACACGCGATTTGTCCCTGCTGCGCTGGTTGAAGCCATACTGAACTCGCCGCGTGTCGCGAATATCCACAAAGAACAACTGCAAAAAATGATCGCCCGTAAAGGTGAACTGTCTTTTTACGATATATTCACCCTCACCCGCACCGAAGTAACATCTTAAGTTAGGTTTTCCCACCAGGCGTAAACCTCTACGCCTGGTCAATTGACAACGATCGTTGCCACCTGTCACTGCATGAAATCCCCGTCCTAACCACTGATCTCTTGCCAGCCTTTTTTCACGATCAGATATACTTTCCCTACACTGTGTTAATAAGGACATGCTGGTGAGAACACGACATCTGGTCAGCCTGATTTCAGGTGTACTTATACTTTCAGTACTGCTGCCTGTTGGCTTAAGCGTCTGGTTGGCCCATCAGCAGGTAGAAGCGTCATTTATTGAGGAGTTGAATACCTATTCTTCCCGTGTCGCTATTCGAGCCAATAAAGTGGCGATGCAAGGAAAAGATGCGCTGCAAGAGCTGGAAAGATGGCAAGGTGGAGCCTGTAGTGAAGAACATCTCATGGAAATGCGCCGGGTTTCATACAGCTATCGCTATATTCAGGAAGTGGTCTATATCGATAACAACATTCCCCAGTGCTCTTCTCTGGAACACGAAAGCCCACCGGATACCTTCCCGGAGCCGGGGAGGATTTCAAAAGAGGGTTATCGTGTCTGGTTAACCTCGCACAACGACTTAGGTATCACCCGTTACATGGTTGCTATGGGAACCGCACATTACGTAGTAATGATCGATCCTGCCTCCTTTATCGACGTAATTCCTTATAGCTCATGGCAAATTGATGCCGCCATTATTGGCAATGCCCATAATACTGTCATAACCAGCAGCGATGAAATTGCCCGGGGCATTATTACCCAACTACAAAAAACGCCCGGTGAGCATATCGAAAATAATGGAATTATTTACGACATCCAGCCCCTCCCGGAGATGAATATTTCCATCATCACCTGGGCTCCAACGAAAATGTTGCAAACAAGCTGGTATCGGCAGGTCTTTATTTGGTTACCTGTTGGGTTATTAATTGGTCTGCTGGCAGCGATATTTGTGCTTCGTATTTTGCGCCGCCTCCAGTCACCGCATCACCGACTGCAAGATGCCATCGAAAACCGTGATATTTGCGTACATTATCAGCCGATTGTCTCCTTAGCCAATGGCAAAATTGTCGGTGCCGAAGCACTGGCACGTTGGCCACAGACGGACGGTAGCTGGTTGTCACCGGATAGTTTCATCCCGCTGGCACAGCAAACGGGTCTTTCTGAACCACTGACGCTGCTGATTATAAGAAACGTATTTGAAGATATGGGCGACTGGCTGCGACAACACCAGAACCAGCATATTTCAATCAATCTGGAATCTACTGTGCTCACATCGGAAAAAATTCCGCAACTCCTGGGGAAAATGATCAACCACTACCAGGTTAACCCTAAACAGATCGCGCTTGAACTCACAGAGCGCGAGTTTGCCGATCCGAAAACCAGCGCTCCGATCATTTCTCGCTACCGGGAAGCCGGTCATGATATTTATCTGGATGATTTCGGTACTGGTTATTCGAGCTTAAGTTATTTGCAGGATCTGGATGTCGATATTCTGAAAATAGATAAATCCTTCGTTGACGCACTGGAATATAAAAATGTCACCCCGCATATCATCGAAATGGCAAAAACGCTGAAGCTGAAAATGGTGGCGGAAGGCATCGAAACCAGCAAACAGGAAGAGTGGCTACGCCAGCATGGTGTGCACTACGGTCAGGGCTGGTTGTACAGCAAAGCTTTGCCAAAAGAAGATTTCATTATCTGGGCAAAACAGCATCTCTGAATTAGGGGCTGGCGGCACGCCGCACAGCCCGTCACGCTACTCGTCGATGATTGACTCGAACCCACCGTAAATCATCCGTTTGCCATCAAACGGCATTGATTCACCGAACTCTTTCATCCGTGGGTCAGACATCATTTTTTGATTGGCAGCGTCGCGGACCTCTTTTGAAGGATATTCAATCCAGCTAAACACCACTTCCTCATTCTCTTCCGCTTTCACTGCCATGCGAAAATCGGTCACTTTGCCGTTTGGCACATCGCTGGCCCAACATTCGACAATGCGAAGCGCGCCAAACTCTTTAAACAGTGGCGCGGCCTTTGCGGCCATTTCCCGGTAGGCATCCTTATTTTCGGCAGGAACAGCAACAACAAACCCATCAACATACTTCATCAGAAACTCCTCCGAAGCGTACTGCGCAGTCAGGCAATTCCTGCAGCGTCAGTCGTGATTAAAGTTTAGCCACATTGAGATTTTTTGACGAAACGGCGGGGAAACAGAAATGGGTGGGGGCCCTGCCAGCTACATCCCGGCACACGCGTCATCTGCCTTGGCTGCTTCCTTCCGGACCTGACCTGGTAAACAGAGTAGCGTTGCGGGAGAACCAACAGAGCCCCCATTGAGAGCGTTGAGAACCAACGCGCAGGCGCATTATCACTGCTGCCCCTGCTAATTGCAACCCATTGCGTGCCAGATGCTGCTTTCTTGCGCAATGCGGCTTCACTCAGGCGTTTTTCCAGATTATGCTGAAAAATTACCTCAGGAAGAAAAGATGGAAAAAGAAGATTCATTTCCCCAACGCGTCTGGCAAATCGTAGCCGCTATTCCCGAAGGCTATGTCACCACCTACGGTGATGTCGCAAAACTGGCAGGATCACCCCGCGCCGCGCGCCAGGTAGGCGCTGTGTTAAAGCGCCTACCCGAAGGCAGCACCTTGCCCTGGCACCGGGTGGTTAATCGCCATGGCACAATTTCGTTAACCGGCCCAGATTTACAGCGTCAGCGGCAGGCGTTGCTGGCAGAAGGTGTGATGGTGTCGGGAAGCGGGCAAATCGACTTGCAGCGTTATCGCTGGATTTATTAACCCTCTCCGGACGGAAAGGGTTAATGGCGCTTAGTATTGCGTAGGTGCTGGAACTGCCGAAGACGGATTCACTTGTGTCGGGGAAGTCGACGGTACAGTGGTTGTTGCGCCACCGCTGGCCTGAACCGGCACGGCGGTTTGCTGAACCGGCACTAATGTCAGGTCAGCTTTGGTTCCGCCCTGATTGATCACCGGTTGAACGGTATCGGTGATAAACACCAGTTTGTCGTTGACGGTAACCGCCGCACTCAACAGGATACGCGCATTCGGCTGAACGTCTGCCGGGTTAAATGGCAGAACAAAACTGAACGGTGACTGTTTACCTTCGGTACGTACTGCTTTCTGCGCCAGAACTTTAGAAGGCGCATCCGCTAACGACGCGTCAGAAAGTGTCACGGTCAGCACGGCGTCAGGCGGCAGTGCGACTTTCTGACGGATCCAGACCGTACCGGAAACATTCGGTTGTTGTATAGCAGGTTGCTGTGTCGCTGCAATAGACGTATTTGCAGCCGGTGCTGGCGTCTGGATATCCGCGCTTTTATCCGCGCAAGCCGCCAACGCAATCGCAACCGCTAAACCACTGGCCATGTGCACGAGTTTCATTCACTTCTCCTTATTATCAATGCACCAGCGGGCTAACTTTCCTCGCCGGAAGAGTGGTTAACAAAATAGTAACGTCAATAAGTGTGGCACATGTCACGTATTAACGCCTGCATTTAGCCAGTAATTCAGACCATTGCACCCATCGGACCAGTAACAAAATTGCGTTATACTCAACTCACTTTGGCTTGCTGCGGCAGCTTTGTTACTGGAGAGTTAATATGAGTCAGGCCTTAAAAAATTTACTGACATTGTTGAATCTGGAAAAAATTGAGGAAGGACTCTTTCGCGGCCAGAGTGAAGATTTAGGTTTACGCCAGGTGTTTGGTGGCCAGGTCGTGGGTCAGGCGCTGTATGCTGCAAAAGAGACAGTTCCCGAAGAGCGTCTGGTGCATTCGTTCCACAGCTACTTTCTTCGCCCTGGCGACAGTAAAAAGCCGATTATTTACGATGTCGAAACGCTGCGCGACGGCAACAGTTTCAGCGCCCGTCGTGTGGCTGCTATTCAAAACGGCAAACCGATCTTTTATATGACGGCCTCTTTCCAGGCACCGGAAGCGGGTTTCGAACACCAAAAAGAGATGCCTCCAGCCCCTGCGCCTGATGGTCTGCCTTCGGAAACGCAAATCGCCCAGTCGCTGGCCCACTTGTTACCGCCAGTGCTGAAAGATAAATTTATCTGTGATCGTCCGCTGGAAGTCCGTCCGGTGGAGTTTCATAACCCACTGAAAGGCCACGTCGCAGCCCCCCATCGTCAGGTGTGGATCCGCGCGAACGGCAGCGTGCCGGATGATCTGCGCGTTCATCAGTACCTGCTCGGTTATGCCTCTGACCTCAATTTCTTGCCAGTAGCTTTACAGCCGCACGGCATCGGTTTTCTCGAACCGGGGATTCAAATTGCTACCATCGACCATTCCATGTGGTTCCATCGACCGTTTAATTTAAACGAATGGCTGCTGTATAGCGTGGAGAGCACGTCAGCGTCCAGTGCCCGCGGATTTGTGCGTGGTGAGTTTTATACCCAGGACGGCATGCTGATTGCCTCGACCGTTCAGGAAGGGGTAATGCGTAATCACAATTAAAAAACAGCCGGAGGTGAAAACCGTCCGGCTGTCAGATTGTTGGTAACGTGCTTTTGTTGATGCCGGTGGCGGCGTAAACGCCTTATCCGGCCTACCAATTCTTGTAAATTCAATAAATTGTGATTTTTATTGTCGGCCTGATAAGCACAGCGCATCAGGCAAATTTGTATTTGATTGCAGGTTACGCGTTATAGGCATTTTCGCCGTGGCTGTTGACGTCCAGCCCTTCACGTTCCTGTTCTTCCGGTACACGCAGGCCAACCGTCAAATCCGCCAGTTTGTAGCCGATAAACGCCACCACACCAGACCAGACGATCGTAATGGCGATACTTTCCAGTTGTACCAACACCTGATGGCCCATCGTCACACCTTCCGCGAAGCCCACACCGCCCAGCGAACTGGCGGCAAAAATTCCGGTCATGATACAGCCGACAATACCGCAAACGCCGTGTACACCGAAGACATCGCAGGGATCATCCACCCGCAGCAGACGTTTCAACATAGTAACGCCCCACAAGCCTGCCAGACCAGCTACCACGCCGATAATCAACGCGCCGCCAACACCAATGTAACCACAGGCAGGCGTCACGCCGACCAGACCGGCAATCGCACCAGAGCAAGCCCCCAGCAGAGAAGGTTTACCGCGCAGTGCCCATTCACCGAAGATCCAGCCAAGAATTGCCGCCGCCGTTGCTACCACGGTGTTAACAAACGCCAGTGCCGCAATTTCGTTTGCCGTGCCCGCAGACCCGGCGTTAAAACCAAACCACCCGATATAAAGAATGGCAGTTCCGGTAAAGACCATCGGCAGGTTGTGCGGTTTAAACGCCTCTTTGCCAAAGCCCACGCGTTTACCGACCAGATACGCGCCTACCAGACCGGCGATTGCGGCGTTAATGTGCACCACTGTGCCACCGGCAAAATCCAGCGCACCGTGGGAAGCCAGCAAACCGCCTCCCCAGACCATATGCGCAATCGGAATGTAAGAGAGCGTCAACCACACCACCACGAAGATTAACACTGCCGAGAAGCGAATCCTCTCCGCCAGCGCCCCGACGATCAAGCCAACGGTAATACAGGCAAACGATCCCTGAAACGCCACGTGGATATACTGATAGATACTGCCCATTACCGCGGTCAATTCGATATTTTTCAACATTAACCAGTTAATGTTGCCAAAGAAGTTGTTGCCCTCGCCAAACGCCAGTGAGTAGCCGTAAACCACCCAGAGAATACAAACCAATGCAAAGGTCACGGTCACCTGTGTCAGCATCGACAGCACGTTTTTACCGCGAATCAGGCCACCATAAAACAGCGCGATACCCGGAACAGTCATAAACAGCACCAGCGCAGTACAAATCATCATAAACGCATTGTCGGCTTTATCTGCCACCGCAGGAGCAGCCATTACCAGTCCTGGCAGCATCGCCAGTGAAGCAAGCCCAGTTTTTATCGTCGCTATCTTCATTTTTCAGTCCTGTTGCTGTGTGCCAGAGATTACAGCGCCGCTTCGTCGGCTTCGCCGGTACGGATACGAATGACGCGTTGCAATTCAGCGACAAAGATTTTGCCGTCGCCAATTTTTCCGGTGTAAGCCGCCTTGCTGACGATATCGATCACTTCATCGAGTTGATCATCGGCAATCGCCACATCGATTTTTACTTTTGGCAGGAAATTGACGCTGTATTCCGCGCCACGGTACAGCTCAGCATGCCCTTTCTGACGCCCGAAACCTTTCACTTCAGTGACGGTCAGGCCCTGGATGCCAATGGAAGATAACGCTTCACGAACGTCTTCCAGCTTGAATGGTTTGATTATCACGGTCACCAGCTTCATAGATCCCCTCCGGTCAGAATTCGGTAATGGTTCTGCTACACGAAGAAGGTATTGCAAGCGGTGTGCCAGAAATGAAAAACGAGAGGGAAAGCAGGACGCAAAGGTGATTGAAAACAAAAACGCACTATGACAGTGCACAGTGCGTTGCATTTTTGCACCAACGATGAAATTTTGCGCTAATCAGGCGCTCAACGATTCCTCTTCACGTACGCTGGCAGCCAGTTCTTCTCCTGCAAGTTGCAGTTGGTACATCTGCCAGTAACGTCCCTGAGCCGCAAGCAGTTGCTGGTGCGTCCCCTGCTCCACGGCTTGTCCACGATGAAGCACCAGAATGGTGTCGGCATCAACAATGGTCGATAAGCGGTGAGCGATCACCACCAGCGTAGTATGTTCGCGCACCGCCGCCAGGGCGTGCTGAATCGCCTGTTCAGTACCGGAATCAATACTGGCGGTTGCTTCATCAAGGATCAGGATTTGCGGTGTTTCTACCAGCACGCGCGCCAGCGCCAGCAACTGTTTTTGCCCGACTGAGAGATTATTCCCCTGCTCGCCCAACGGCGTATAAATGCCGTCGCTCATGCTGCGCGCCAGCTCTGCCAGTTGCACCGTTTCCAGCGCTTGCCAGACGCGTTCTTCGGAGATATCACGCCCCAGCGTAACGTTCGCCAGGAAGGAATCCGCCAGCACAACCGGATCTTGCTGCACCATTGCCACGCCCTGGCGCAGCGCGCTGTGACTTAGCGAACTTAACGGACGGCCGTCGAGACGAATCTCGCCTTCCGTTAGCGGGTAATAGCCCATCAGCAAACTTGCCAAAGTGCTTTTGCCACTGCCGGTATGCCCGACCAGCGCCACAAAGTTGCGCGAAGGCACAGACAGATTAATGTTTTTCAGTACCAGATTGTCATCACGATAGGCAAACGACACATTATCGACGTCAATGGTGCCGCTCTGTAACGGGCGATCATCATTGCCATATTGCTGGCGCGGCCCGTCCATCAGTTCAAATACACGCTCACCTGCGACAACAGCCTGTTGCAGCATTGCCTGTTGCGTGGTCAGTTCGATTAATGGTTCGTTAAGTCGCCCCAGATAGCTGATAAACGCATACAACACGCCCACTTCAATAGTGCCACTGGCAGAGAAACCAAACAGCATCAACAAACCGCAAAGAATGAGCGATGAAAACAGACTAAGCAGTGGTCGCAGTAAAAAGCCGTCGAGCCGCAGGGTTTGCATTCGCGCCATATAGTGCGAACGGCTGGCCTCCCCCATACGTTCACCAAATCGCGCCTGCTGACGGAACTGCTGGATAACGCTCATGCCATTGATGATTTCGTTAAAACCGTCGTTGATATCCGCCAGATAGGCGCGCACGCGGCGGACAATCGGCGTACTGTAACGCTGGTATATCACCATCACCACCAGCACGACCGGGAAGATCATTATTGCCACCAGCGCCATTCGCCAGTCGAGACTGAACATCGCCACCAGCATCGCACCCACAAGTGCGGCGCTACGCAAAACGGTTGCTACCACGGTAACGTAGAGATCGCGGATCACTTCTGTGTCATTGGTGACGCGGGAAATGACCTGCCCGACCGGCTGGGTATCAAACTCACTTAATGGCTGGCGTAGCGCAGCATCCATCACGTCGGTACGCAACTGTTGTACAACGCCAACCGCCGCCCGGTTAAACAACAACGACTGCGCGTAGTGCAGTCCGGCGGCAAGCAGTTGCAGCCCAACATACGCCACCGCCAGACCAACAACCATCTTCAACGGCAGATTATTTTTCGCCACCATATTGTCGATAAAATAGCTGATGAGCAGCGGCCCACTCACTTCTGCCGCTGCTGCAACCCACATCATCAGAACCGCAATCCCCAGCGGCTTACGCCACGGCGAACCGTATGCTAACAGGCGCTTCAGAGTCGGCCACAGTTGGCTAAAACTACGCATCAACGGCCTCCTCGTGAATTTCAGGGGCATCGTCAAGCGCCGCCTCCAGTTGTTGATAGCGATACATATCGCGATACCAGCCGCTTTGTTGCGCCAGCACATCATGATCGCCGCGTTGAGCGATATGCCCGTGCTGCATCACAATTATTTCACTGGCTTCTGTCAGTGCAGAAAGACGATGGGCGCTGATGATGACCGTTCGCCCCTGTCCCCACTGGCGCAGGTTATGCAGGATCTGGTGCTCTGTGCGTCCGTCCACCGCAGAAAGCGCATCATCCAGAATGAGGATTTCCGCATTCACCAGTAACGCCCGGGCAATGGAGATACGCTGTTTTTGGCCACCGGAAAGCATCACGCCACGTTCGCCCACTTCTGTGTCGTAACCTTGCGGCAGACGAAGAATATCGTCATGCACACTGGCCAAACGCGCTACGTGCTCAATCTCTTGCTGGGTAGCATTCGGGCAACCCAGCGCAATGTTATTCGCCACGGTGTCGGAAAAAAGGAACGGCGTCTGACTGACGACTGCCAGGCGGCTACGCCAACTGTCGAGTTGTAGCTGCGTCAGAGGAATATCATGAAAGCGAATATCCCCCTCGCTGACGTCGAAATGACGCTGAATGAGTGACAGCACGGTACTTTTGCCGGAACCGGTCGGCCCGCAAATGCCCAGCATCTGACCGGGCTTCAATACGAAACTGACGTTTTCCAGCGCAGGATGGTGAGTTTGCGGATAGGTAAACTGGCGAATATTCACATCCAGTTTACCGCGTCCTTCCGGCACACTTTCGCTACCATCTTTGACGACCGGCGCTTCCGCCAGCATCGTTCGAATACGGCTGTACGCCGCGCTGCCGCGTTCCACAATGTTAAACATCCATGCCAGCGCCAGCATCGGCCAGATCATCAGGCCAAGATACATCATAAAACTGGTGAGCTGTCCCAGCGTTAAACTACCCTGCACAACCATCCAGCTTCCCCCACCAATCGCCAGTAAATTCGCCATCCCAATAGCGATATAGATGGTCGGATCGAAACGGGCATCAATACGTGCCACACGCATGTTTTTCTTGCCAGTGTCCTCGGCATCTGCGGCAAATAGCGCCGACTGGCGATCTTCCAGACCAAAGGCTTTAATCATACGGATACTGGTGAGGCTCTCCTGGGTGCGGTCGTTGAGGCTGGAAAACGCCGCCTGCGCCAGCTTAAAACGCTCATGTAAAGCGTCGCCATTACGTTTGATCATGATCGCCATCACCGGCATCGGCAGCAGCGCTATTAAGGTCAACTGCCAGCTAATTTGCGTTGACATCATAATCAGCACCGCGCAGCCCATCACCAGCGAATCCACCAGCGTCAGCACCCCTTCCCCGGCAGCAAATACCACGCGATCAACGTCATTCGTCGCGCGGGCCATTAAGTCCCCCGTCCGGTGACGCAGGTAAAATTCTGGATGCTGGCGGCTTAACTGGCGGTAATAATCTTCACGCAGTTCAACAGCCAGTTGATAAGACGCACCGAACAACAGTACACGCCAGACATAACGCAGTAGATAAACCACGACTGCAATCAGCACCATAGTGGCGATCCACATCAGGATCTGTCCGGTCGTAAAGTGTTGTTCCGTCACGCCATCGACCACAATCCCGACTACTTTCGGCGGAACCAGTTGCAGCATCGCGATAATGACAAGCAAGGCCACAGCCCCGAGATAGCGACGCCATTCCCGACGGAAATACCAGCTTAGTTGAGCAAATAATCGCACGCGTTGTGTCCTGACCTGATTTTGGATATTTATTCGATGGGTAAAGAAGTGGTGTATTTAATCTGTTCCATCGCGAAACTGGAAGTAACGTCCGACAGCCCTGGCACGCTGTTTACCAGACGCTTATAAAACTCGTCGTAGCGTTTCATGTCGGCAACCTGGACACGCATCAGATAATCGTATTCACCGGCCATGCGCCAGAACCCCAGCACTTCTGGCATTTCCGTTACCACCGTGACAAAGCGGCAATACCATTCGCTGCTGTGATGTTGCGTTTTAATCAGTACAAAAGCGGTCAGCCCGAGGCCAATTTTTTCCGGGTCCAGTAAGGCAACTTTGCCGATAAGGATACCGTCATCCTCCAGCCGTTTCAGACGCTTCCAGCAAGGCGTGGTTGTCAGATTAACGGCTTCTGCCAGAGCCTGCAAAGAGAGGGTACAATCCTGCTGTAGCAAGGCCAGCAGTTTACGATCAATTTTATCTAACATAGCCCACCCACAGAGAATTATTTTCTCTTTTCATTCTATTTTAAAGGTCAAATACCGACAATTTATTCTGTGCGGTTTAAACGCCACTGCACAAAATGACAAATTCAAAGCAAAAAAAAACCGGGCTATTGCCCGGCGCTGGAAGGGATCTCGTTATTCGGGGGAATAAGGTAGATGTGGATTGTCCAGCCAGTGCGTCAAATAGTGAGAGACAGCCTGATTTCGGCAGTGTCCAATCACCGGTAAATGGGGGAGTTCCGCGCGAAGTTGCGGCATCGCATTGCCCATAATAAAGCCGCTGCCGACGCTGCCTAACATTTCACGATCGTTCATCGCATCGCCAAAGGCCATGCAGTCGCGCAGCGAAAAACCTAAATATTGGGTCAGCACCACCAGCGCTGCGCCTTTATTGCACCCCACCGGCAGTACTTCCAGGCAATTAATCGCGGAAAAACACAAATGTGCCCGCTCGCCTAATGCTTCCTGTAGTTGGATCTGCAAGCGCGTAAGATCGTCATGATCGCCACAGAAACAGACCTTGGTGACGCGGTCGAGAGGCATTTTTTTGACATTGATAATCTGATAACGAAACTTGCTATAGACAAATGCCTGCAACAACGCCGGAATTTCGCGTTCGGTAAACCAGCCATCATCATTGAAGATATGCATGCTGGCCTGGGTATCCCACTTCTGATAGAGCACCCGTTCCGCCACATCTGCAGGTAAATCATCACGATGTAACAATTCACCTTCCAGAGAATGCACGCGCGTACCGTTGCCGGTAATCAAATACGCATCCAGCGATAGCGCCCCGAGAATGTGCTGCATCTCCAACGCATGGCGACCCGTAGCAAAAGTAAGGGTGATATCGCGTTCACGCAGGCGCGCCAGAGTAGAGAGGGTTTTCTCACCTAAGTGGTGGTCAGGCATCAATAAAGTGCCGTCCATATCAAATGCTGCCAGACGAGCCATTTCTTTCTCCACTCTGTGACAGGGTTAATGGTGATTGAGTATCACCTGATATATACGGAAGTAATAGTGAATAGTTAAATAATATTGTTCCGGGTTTATATGCGACTGCTTAACCGTCTTAACCAGTATCAACGTCTGTGGCAACCTTCCGCGGGAGAGACGCAGTCCGTGACCGTCAGCGAACTGGCCGAACGCTGTTTTTGCAGCGAACGGCATGTGCGCACACTGTTACGTCAGGCACAGGAGGCTGGATGGTTGGAGTGGCAGGCGCAATCAGGACGCGGAAAGCGCGGGCAACTACGCTTTCTGGTGACGCCGCAATTCCTGCGCAATACGATGATGGAACAGGCGCTGGAAACCGGGAAACAGCAGGATGTGCTGGAGCTGGCGCAACTGGCTCCTGGCGAGCTGCGTACCCTGTTACAACCGTTTATGGGCGGGCAATGGCATAACGATACACCGACGTTGCGTATCCCCTATTATCGCCCACTCGAACCGCTACAACCGGGCTTTTTGCCCGGCCGTGCCGAGCAGCATCTCGCCGGGCAAGTTTTTTCCGGCCTGACCCGCTTCGACAATAATACGCAACGCCCAATTGGCGATTTAGCGCACCACTGGGAAACGTCTACTGACGGGCTACGCTGGGATTTTTATCTTCGTTCAACGCTGCACTGGCATAACGGCGATGCTGTAAAAGCAACGCAACTGCATCAGCGGTTGTTGATGCTGCTACAGCTACCTGCATTGGGTAAATTATTTATTAGCGTGAAGCGTATTGAAGTCCCCCATCCGCAGTGCCTGACCTTCTTTTTACATCGCCCCGATTACTGGCTTGCCCACCGGCTGGCAAGCTATTGCAGTCATCTCGCGCATCCACAATTCCCGCAGGTGGGAACCGGTCCTTTTCGCTTAACACAATTCACAGCGGAACTGGTGCGTCTGGAAAGTCACGATTATTACCATTTACGTCATCCTCTGCTAAAAGCGGTCGAATACTGGATAACTCCACCGCTTTTTGAAAAAGATTTGGGAACCAGTTGCCAGCATCCAGTGCAAATCACTATCGGTAAACCCGAGGATCTGCCTCTGGTCAGCCAGGTCAGTAGCGGCATCAGTTTAGGTTTTTGCTATTTAACGTTGCGCAAAAGCTCCCGACTAACCCTCTGGCAGGCGCGAAAAGTGATCACCATTATTCATCAATCTGGTTTACTGCAAACGTTAGAAGTCGGAGAAAACCTGATCACCGCCAGTAATGCATTGCTGCCTGGCTGGACTATTCCGCAATGGGAAGTGCCAGATGAGGTCAAACTACCGGAAACATTGACGCTGGCTTATCACCTGCCAGTGGAACTTCATGCTATGGCAGAACAGCTACGGACGACGCTGGCAGCAGAAGGTTGCGAATTAAAGATTATTTTTCATCATGCGAAAAACTGGGATGACACAACCCCACTGGCTCAGGCAGATTTGATGATGGGCGATAGACTAATTGGCGAAGCACCGGAATATACCCTTGAGCAATGGCTGCGTTGCGATCCGCTCTGGCCACATGTTTTCACTGCCAGCACATATGCACATCTGCACTCAACACTGGATGCCGTGCAATTGATGCCTGATGAGGAAAACCGACATAACGCCCTGAAAGCGGTCTTCACACAATTAATGGATAACGCCACGCTGACACCACTGTTTAACTATCACTATCGCATTAGCGCGCCGCCCGGTGTTAACGGTGTCCGTCTGACGCCGCGCGGCTGGTTTGAATTTACCGAAGCCTGGCTTCCCGCACCGTCGCAATGAAGCACTGGTCGGGGTTAACCACAGGCGTTACCATAAGGTTTTTACCGATTTAGCAGGATGATTTATGAAACGTGCTGTCGTTGTGTTCAGTGGAGGCCAGGATTCCACCACCTGTCTGGTACAAGCATTGCAGCAATATGATGAAGTCCATTGCGTGACATTTGATTACGGCCAGCGCCATCGCGCAGAGATCGACGTGGCCCGCGAACTGGCGCTAAAACTAGGGGCACGCGCGCATAAGGTGCTGGATGTGACGCTGCTCAACGAGCTGGCGGTTAGCAGCCTGACGCGTGACAGCATTCCAGTGCCAGATTATGAACCTGAAGCCGATGGTATCCCGAATACGTTTGTCCCAGGGCGTAATATTTTGTTCCTGACGCTGGCGGCAATATATGCGTATCAGGTAAAAGCAGAAGCAGTAATTACCGGCGTCTGCGAAACGGATTTCTCCGGTTACCCGGATTGCCGCGATGAGTTTGTGAAAGCACTGAACCATGCCGTCAGTCTGGGCATGGCGAAAGATATTCGCTTTGAAACACCGTTGATGTGGATTGATAAAGCGGAAACCTGGGCGCTGGCGGATTATTACGGCAAGCTGGATTTAGTCCGTAACGAAACGTTGACCTGCTATAATGGCATTAAAGGCGACGGTTGCGGTCATTGTGCTGCGTGTAATCTGCGTGCCAACGGGTTGCATCATTATCTGGCCGATAAATCGGCGGTGATGACGGCGATGAAACAGAAGACCGGATTGAAGTAATTATTCGGGGTGTCGCCTGATCCGATCTACGATTGTATCACGCCTGGAGGCCGGATAAGACGCACCCCGCGTCGCATCCGGCACAACAAAACGTTTACTGAACCATCTGCTCCAGCTTTTCGCGCAGTTCCCCTTCCAGGGCTAATGCTTTCTGCGTTTTGAGATCAATACAAACAAAGGTGATGAGCGCATCCGCCACCACCTGTCCTTCCGGCTCAAGGGTGATTACTTGACTTAAAATGCCGCTTTTACCGTTTAATTGCTGCAACTGACTGGTAATGGTCAGCAGGTCGCTCAACACCGCCGGGCGGCGATAGTTAATATTGATATTGACTACCACAAAAGCGATGTTATGGGCGGTCATCCATTGAAAGCTGTCGCTATTTTCCAGCCCATCCCAGCGGGCTTCTTCGAGAAACTCAAGGTAGCGAGCGTTGTTAACGTGCTGGTAAACATCGAGATGGTATCCACGAACTTTGATTTGTGTTTGCATAGCGCAATAGCCTTACGTTGTTGTTATAAGAACAGTTATAAGCACAGAGGTCATAACTGGTATGACCTCTTCAGTCTGGCAAAAAATTGCCACTATGCAAATTAATTACAGACTTAATACCGCAAGGTTACGTTCCACCAGCGAATTGCCCATCCCCGGCACCTGTTTTAAATCTTCCACCGTTTTAAACGGACCGTACTCTTCCCGATAACTGACAATCGCCTGCGCTTTCTTCAGGCCAACACCATTCATAACGCGGGCTAACTCTTCCGCACTGGCATTGTTAATACTGACTCTGGTGCCTTCTTCGTCACTGGCTTTCGCCGGTATTGCCGCTTTGCTTTGTGCTGCGGGTGCCTCCGCTTTGGTTTCTACCGCTGCCGGTTTCGCCGTAGGGGCAGCCGCCAGCGCGCTATGAGACATTCCGGCACAAGCCAGAGACAGAGTAATGAGAAGTGCTTTGATTCCGTGTTTCATACTGTTTTCTCCTTGTTTGTTAACAGTGGAATCACCTTAACGGCAGTGAAAACAGTAAACAAATGGCAATATTCAGAAATGGAAAAGGCCGCGAAAGCGACCTTTTCTTGTTACAGCTACAAAGCATTTTTTTGCGAAGCGGCTTCAGGATTATTGCTGTTCCAGCGCGTCGCCAATTTTGATTTTCGCCTCTTTACGCAGGTTACTCATCAGCGCTTCAAAGACGATTTGTGCGTTGTTCTGGGTGATACCCTGCACCATCGCTTTTTTCTGATCTTCCGGCATTGAGCCTTGTTTCACTTCGTCCAGCGCCAGAAGAACCACATTACCTTGCATATCGGTCGCCATACCGTAGCTCGGTTTGTCTTTCGCTGGCAGAGGCAGTGCAAACGCGGCCTGGCTAATTGGGTCACGGCCGGAACGACTTAAGGTTTTCGGCTCGCCAAATTTCAAACCGGCAGCTTGCATAGCTTCCGCACCCTTGCCCGCTTTCAGATCAACCAGCAGTTTTTCAGCATCGATTTTCGCCTGCTGTTCAGCTTTGTTGTGCTGAACCAGCGCTTTAACCTGTTCCTGAACATCTGCCAATGGTTTAACCGCTTCTGGTTTATGCTCGCTGATGCGCAGCACGAATGCGCGATCGCCGTCTACGGTGATGATGTCAGAGTTGATGCCCGGCGCACCGTTTTCACCAACCAGACCGCCGTTGAAGATAGCGTCCGCAACCGGCTTAAAGTTTAACTCTTCCGGCAGTTTATCTTTACTAAACCAGCCAGTCTGGGTGGCTTTAACACCCGCAGCCTGCTCTGCACCGGCCAGAGATTCGGTGTCGTTGCTTGCCGCATCGCTCACTTTCTGCTGCAGCGCGTAGTACGCATCCAGGGCTTTTTCGTGTTTCACTTTCGCCGTGATGTCGTCACGGACTTCGTCTAACGACTTCACTTTCGCAGGCTGAATATCGTCCAGACGCACGATCAAGAAACCCACCGAAGATTTGATGACGCCGGACAGTTGGCCTTTTTCTTTCAGACCAGCATTTTTCAGTTCATCCGGGATAGTGGCATCTTCTAACCACCCCATATCGCCGCCGTTACGGGCAGAGATAATATCGGCAGATTTTTCTTTTGCTAACGCAGCAAAATCACCACCTTTGTTCAGCTCATCAAGTACCGCTTTCGCTTCATCTTCAGTTTTGGTCTGGATGATGCTGTAACGGGTACGCTGCGGCTGGGTGAATTGATCCTGATGCTGATCGTAGTAACTCTGGATATCCGCATCACTAACCGGTTGCTGCATCGTTGCGGCATCCAGTTTGATGTAGCTCACGCGGAATTGTTCCGGAGTCATGAAGCTGTTTTTGTTTTGCTCGTAGTAGCTGACGATTTCCTGTTCGGTCACTGCCTGCTTAGCCGCCAGAGCGTTAACGTCGATAGTCGCTTCACGCACTACACGTTGTTGAGCAACCAGCGCTGCCAGCTCGTCGGTTTCACCTTTTAGCATAAAGTCAGTGCCCGCAACGCCGTTAATCAGTTGTTGGGTCATAAGCTGGTTACGCAGCGCCTGTGCGTACTGATCGGCACTCATCCCCATCTGGTTGAGGATACCGTTATAGCGGCTGTTATCAAACTTGCCGTCAACCTGAAAGGCTGGGGTTGCGAAAATAGCCTGTTTAACCTGCTCATCGCTGACACCCAGTTTTAGTTCGCGGGCGTACTGATCCAGCAGCGCCTCGTCGATCAGACGATTCAGCACCTGTTGACGCAGGGTTTTCATGTAGCCTTCGTTCGCAGCCAGCTCAGAGTATTGATCGCCAAGCTGTTGCTGCATCCGATTACGCTCGCTGTTGAAAGCGTTCTCAAACTGCCCGCGGCTGATTTCCAGGTCATTCACTTTTGCGGCGTAGTTATTGCCTCCGCCAATCAGGTAACCACTCACGCCGGTCAATATGAACGACACGATAATGATACCGAAAATAATCTTGAGCACGAGACTGTTTGCAGCCGTGCGTAAGCTGTCCATCATGGTGTAACAACACTCCGCTGTAGGTGACTGTATACCTCACGCAACATATCGCTGCGTGCAAAGGCCTATTGTGACAAGAAACGGGGGCAATTGTCAGCCCACAACTTGCAGAAAGTCACGGAATACAAATAAAAAAGGCACATCAGTAGATGCGCCCTTGAACTTCGTCACATCCCCAATGGGGACAATACTTAGTTTACCGCGTCTTTCAGCGCTTTACCTGCACGGAAGCTCGGTACTTTAGCTGCAGCGATGGTGATCTCTTTACCGGTCTGCGGGTTGCGACCAGTACGGGCAGCACGCTCTTTAACGGCAAAAGTACCAAAACCAACCAGTGCTACATCATCCCCTTCTTTCAGGGATTCAGTTACGGAAGCAATAATAGCATCTAACGCACGGCCAGCCGCAGCTTTAGAGATATCAGCCCCTGCAGCAATCTTGTCAATCAATTGAGATTTATTCACTCTTCTCTTCCTCTTTATAATTTATCCCGCACTTGAATCCTTCAAGGTGCGAACGCGCAGCAGTTATATCAGGCCAGCCATCCCCTTACAACACCCCTTAATAAGGGCAAGCCTAATCCGCCCTCTAACTTAACGAGACAAAAAAAGGCTGGCAAGCCCGAATTGACCCACCAGCCCTTTTTTTATTAGTGCAATTTGCGCGAAGTCACTATTTTGCAGTTACAACCTGCATTCCAGACGGTTCATTTTGCAGCGCCAGAGTCAGAACTTCCTCAATGCGCTTCACAGGATGAATGTCCAGATCGGCAATCACGTTGTCCGGAATCTCTTCCAGATCGCGTTTGTTCTCAAACGGAATTAACACTGTTTTAATCCCGCCGCGGTGCGCTGCCAGCAGTTTTTCTTTCAAACCGCCGATTGGCAACACCTGACCACGCAGAGTAATCTCACCAGTCATCGCCACATCGGCGCGAACCGGGTTACCGGTCAGGCAAGAAACCAGTGCGGTGCACATGGCAATACCGGCGCTCGGACCATCTTTCGGCGTCGCACCTTCCGGTACGTGCACGTGGATGTCGCGTTTTTCGTAAAAATCTGGATTGATCCCCAGTTTTTCCGCACGCGCGCGAACCACAGTTAACGCCGCCTGAATGGACTCTTGCATCACTTCGCCCAGCGAACCGGTGTAAGTGAGTTTACCTTTGCCTGGAACACACGCTGTCTCGATGGTCAGCAAGTCGCCGCCGACTTCCGTCCACGCCAGACCAGTTACCTGACCAACGCGGTTTTCGTTATCCGCGCGACCATAGTCGAAACGCTGAACACCGAGGTAGTCATGCAGGTTATCGCCGTTAATTTCGATATGTTTTAATGACTTATCGAGCAACAACTGCTTAACCGCTTTACGGCATAGTTTGGAGATTTCACGCTCCAGACCACGCACGCCCGCCTCACGGGTGTAGTAACGAATAATGCCAATAATGGCGCTATCGTCGACGGTCAGCTCACCTTTTTTCAGTGCATTACGTTCAATCTGCTTCGGCAGCAGGTGACGTTTGGCGATGTTCAGTTTTTCATCTTCGGTATAACCAGAGAGACGAATAACTTCCATACGATCCAGCAGTGGCGCCGGAATATTCATGGAGTTCGACGTCGCAACAAACATCACGTCGCTAAGGTCGTAATCCACTTCCAGATAGTGGTCGCTGAACGCCACGTTCTGCTCTGGATCCAGCACTTCAAGCAGTGCGGAAGCTGGATCGCCACGCATGTCAGAAGACATTTTGTCGATCTCATCGAGCAGGAACAGCGGGTTTTTCACGCCCACTTTCGCCATTTTCTGGATCAATTTACCCGGCATAGAACCGATGTAAGTACGGCGGTGACCACGGATTTCCGCTTCGTCACGCACACCGCCCAGCGCCATACGGACATATTTACGTCCGGTAGCTTTAGCGATGGACTGCCCCAGAGAAGTTTTACCTACCCCCGGCGGTCCAACCAGGCAGAGGATCGGCCCCTTGATTTTATTTACGCGGCTTTGAACCGCGAGATACTCAAGGATGCGATCTTTCACACGTTCCAGACCATAATGGTCGGTATCGAGGATTTCTTGCGCCTGACGCAGGTCTTTTTTGACCTTGCTACGTGCATTCCACGGCACCTGCACCATCCAGTCGATATAACCTCGCACCACGGTCGCTTCTGCCGACATTGGAGACATCATTTTCAGCTTCTGCAATTCTGCTTCCGCTTTCTCTTTTGCCTCTTTTGGCATTTTCGCCGCGTCGATTTTGCGCTTCAACGCTTCATTTTCGTCTGGCGCGTCGTCCATTTCACCGAGTTCTTTCTGAATAGCTTTCATTTGCTCGTTCAGATAGTACTCACGCTGGGATTTCTCCATCTGCTTTTTGACGCGGTTGCGAATACGTTTCTCAACCTGCAGCAGATCGATTTCCGACTCCATCATAGCCATCAGATATTCCAGACGTTCGTTAACGTCGGACATCTCAAGAACGGACTGTTTGTCAGCCAGTTTTAGCGGCATATGTGCGGCAATGGTGTCCGCCAGACGCGCCGGATCGTCGATGCTGTTCAGCGACGTCAGCACTTCTGGTGGGATTTTCTTATTCAGCTTGATGTAGCCTTCGAACTGGCTGATTGCGGTACGCACCAGCACTTCCTGTTCGCGCTCATCAATGGTCGGGGACTCCAGATACTCCGCCTTCGCAGAAAAGTGTTCGCCATTGTCAGAGAGCGCAGAAATACGCGCGCGCTGTAAC
This sequence comes from Escherichia sp. MOD1-EC6162, assembly GCF_002965125.1. Classification (NCBI taxonomy): domain Bacteria; kingdom Pseudomonadati; phylum Pseudomonadota; class Gammaproteobacteria; order Enterobacterales; family Enterobacteriaceae; genus Escherichia; species Escherichia sp. MOD1-EC6162. The sequence goes on along the minus strand of NZ_PTSB01000004.1, from coordinate 26,185 downwards.
CCCTCGACCAGCACTTTGACGGTGCCGTCAGGCAGTTTCAGCATCTGCAATATAGAGGCCACGGTCCCGACGGTGAAAAGATCGTTTACACCCGGCTCATCCGTTGAAGCTTCTTTCTGCGCGACCAGCATAATTTTTTTATCATGGTCCATCGCCGCTTCCAGACAACGGATAGATTTTTCCCGTCCGACAAATAAGGGGATGACCATGTGCGGATAAACCACCACATCGCGCAGCGGCAATACGGGGATTTCAATGCGTTCAGAACGCTCAGGATTCATAGAGCTCTCTCTTAGTTTAATGTCCGCCAGGTAATCAGATGACATGACTGTGCTTCACGCCATCTATTAACATGTACGTCAGTATATGGGGATGTTTCTCCCACATTCAACGTCGGGAATAGAGGAAAAATGAAAGGGGAGATAAAATCCCCCCTTTTTGGTTAACTAATTGTATGGGAATGGTTAATTATTCACCAGACGCCTGTTGCGCTTCCGGCTTGCCATAAATCAGCAGTGGCTTGCTTTGCCCTTCAATAACCGACTCGTCAATAACCACTTTTTCCACATCTTCCATAGAAGGCAGATCATACATGGTATCAAGCAGCGCAGCTTCTACGATGGAACGCAGACCACGGGCACCGGTTTTACGCGCCATCGCTTTCTTGGCGATAGCATCCAGCGCTTCGTCACGGAATTCCAGATCCACGCCCTCAAGGTTAAACAACGCCTGATACTGCTTGGTCAGGGCGTTTTTCGGCTCTTTGAGGATCTGAATCAAAGCTTCTTCGCTCAGTTCATTCAGCGTTGCCACAACTGGCAGACGACCGATGAACTCAGGGATCAGACCAAATTTGATCAAATCTTCCGGTTCAACCTGCGCCAGCAACTCACCTTCGCTTGCTTTGTCAGATTTCGCTTTTACCGTCGCACCAAAACCAATGCCGGAGCCAGTTTCGACACGATGGGAAATCACTTTATCCAGACCGGCAAATGCACCGCCACAGATAAACAGGATCTTGGAGGTATCAACCTGCAAGAATTCCTGCTGCGGATGCTTACGTCCGCCCTGCGGTGGAACGGCGGCAACCGTACCTTCGATCAGTTTCAACAGTGCCTGCTGTACGCCTTCACCGGAAACGTCACGGGTAATGGACGGGTTGTCAGACTTACGCGAAATCTTGTCGATTTCATCGATGTAGACAATCCCGCGCTGCGCTTTCTGTACGTCGTAGTCGCACTTCTGCAACAGCTTCTGAATGATGTTTTCAACATCTTCACCCACATAACCCGCTTCGGTCAGGGTGGTGGCATCAGCCATAGTGAACGGAACGTCCAGCAGACGCGCCAACGTTTCCGCCAGCAACGTTTTACCAGAGCCAGTCGGACCAATCAGCAGAATGTTACTTTTGCCCAACTCAACGCCATTGCTGGTATCGCCGTTGCGCAGACGTTTGTAGTGGTTGTACACCGCGACCGCCAGCACTTTTTTCGCCTGTTCCTGACCGATGACGTAATCGTCCAGGTGGTTGCGAATTTCATGCGGCGTCGGTAGCGAACTGCGTTCACGATGCGGTGCTACTTCTTTAATCTCTTCGCGAATGATGTCGTTACATAAATCAACACATTCGTCGCAGATATACACGGATGGACCGGCAATCAGCTTACGCACTTCATGCTGGCTTTTGCCGCAAAAAGAGCAATACAGCAACTTGCCTGAGCCATCTTTGCGTTTATCTGTCATGGGTCAAAACCTCTTCTTTGTTCTTTGTGCCGCACACGACGACGCAAATGCCATTCTCAGGCGCAAGCCGCTTACAGCGTTGTGCCAACCTGAATAAGTATAGCGGCACAGTTGCGCCTCTGGCATCAATTACGATGGGTCAGAATCGAATCGACCAGACCGTATTCCACCGCTTCAGGCGCGGAAAGGAAGCGATCGCGCTCAGTGTCACGTTCAATCTGTTCTAATGATTGACCCGTATGAAGCGCCATAAGTTCATTCATCCGCCCTTTAACTTTCAGAATTTCACGGGCATGAATTTCGATATCAGTCGCCTGGCCCTGATAGCCGCCCAACGGCTGGTGAATCATCACGCGCGAATTCGGCAGGCAGAAACGTTTACCTTTTGCCCCTGCGGTCAGCAGGAATGCCCCCATTGAGGCCGCCTGGCCCATACAAATGGTGCTGACATCAGGCTTGATAAACTGCATGGTGTCATAGATAGACATCCCGGCAGTGATCACCCCACCTGGGGAGTTAATGTACAGATAGATATCTTTTTCCGGGTTTTCTGCTTCCAGGAACAGCATCTGCGCCACAATCAGGTTAGCCATATGGTCTTCAACCTGGCCAGTCAGAAAAATAACGCGTTCCTTAAGTAGACGAGAATAGATATCAAAAGAGCGCTCACCGCGTGAGGTCTGTTCAATGACCATCGGCACCAGCGCCATATGGGGTGCAAAGTTATCTCGTTCGCCGCTGTATGACATTTCCGTCTCCTGGATAAAATTGAAAAAACCTGCTGTACCGATTGTAACCTTATGGACGGATTATCAGCTAGTCCCTGTGTTATGGGTACGGCATCATCCTATTTCAAGCATAACAATCTTTTGTTGTTACGCTAACACCGAAAGAGGGTTTTCGCACGGTTCCATGCAAAATTCATGACAAAAAAAAGCCCACCACCTGGCGGTGACGGGCCTTTGTGCGAATTTAGCGCGTTAGGCTGCGCAAATTACGCCTGCTGGTTCATCAGCTCGTTGAAAGTGGTTTCTTTTTCAGTCACTTTCGCTTTCGCCAGAACGGCTTCAACAGCCTGTTCTTCCAGAGCCACGTTACGCATGTTGTCCATCAGCTCTTTGTTTTTGCTGTAGAACTCGATAACTTCTTTCGGATCTTCGTACGCAGAAGCCATCTCTTCGATCAGGCCTTTAACACGCTCTTCGTCAGCTTTCAGCTCGTTAGCGCGAATAACTTCGCCCAGCAGCAGGCCAACAACTACGCGGCGTTTAGCCTGTTCTTCGAACAGTTCACGCGGCAGTTCCAGAGCTTGTTTTTCGTTGCCACCGAAACGCTGTGCAGCCTGGCGACGCAGAACGTCGATTTCGCTGTCGATCAGCGCAGCCGGAACGTCGATGTCGTTAGCTTTTACCAGACCTTCGATCGCCTGAGACTTAACGCGGTTACGAATGGCGCTCTTCAGCTCGCGCTCCATGTTTTTACGCACTTCAGCGCGCAGACCTTCTACGGAACCATCTTCAACGCCGAAACGTTTGATGAATTCAGCAGTCAGTTCCGGCAGTTCACGCTCTTCAACTTTCTTCAGGTTGATAGCGAATTTCGCTGCTTTACCTTTCAGGTTTTCTGCGTGGTATTCTTCCGGGAAGGTCACGTCGATGGTGAACTCTTCGCCTGCTTTGTGGCCTTTGATACCGTCTTCAAAGCCCGGGATCATACGACCCTGGCCCATCGCCAGTACGAAATCAGACGCTTTTCCACCTTCGAACTCTTCGCCGTCTACAGAACCGGTGAAGTCGATGGTCACGCGGTCTTCAGCTTCAACAGCGCCGTCTTTTTCTTTCCAGGTCGCCTGCTGTTTACGCAGAGTATCCAGCATGCCGTCAACGTCAGCGTCGGTCACTTCCACGATCGGTTTTTCAACTTCGATCGCTTCCAGACCCTGCAGTTCAACTTCCGGATAAACTTCAAACTCTACAGAGTAGGTGAAGTCTTCACCCGGCTTGTATTCGCCCGGAACGTAGGTCGGTGCGCCAGCCGGATTGATTTTTTCTTTAATGATGGCGTCAATGAAGTTACGGCTCATCAGGTCACCCAGAACGTCCTGGCGTACAGACGCGCCATAACGCTGAGCAACGATATTCATTGGCACTTTGCCTTTGCGGAAGCCGTCAATACGTACTTTTTTCGCAACGTTGACCAGCTCGCTTTTAACAGCGGTCTCGATGCTGTCAGCAGCGATAGTAATCGTTACACGGCGGCCAAGGCCTTGAGTGGTTTCAACTGAAACTTGCATCTTGTTACCTCAAAAAATCACAGTGCTCGGTCAACTCTTACCCCGCAAGCACAGGTTGTTGGCTTCGCGGAACCGGGATGTTCTTATAATCAATCACATTCCCTGTTACCAGAATCATCCCGAAAGCATTCAAATAGGACGCGGCATTATAGCGGCATCACTTTTATGAGTCGAGAACGGTTATTGCGCGCTGCCGCGTATTTTTTCACAATTCCCGGGCAATTTTCGTCTGAATGCTGGGCAAAAAGCGCAAAATCCAGACAAAACAAAACGGCCCGCAGGCCGTTTTTCATAAAATCTTTAGCAACATACTGGAAAAACGCTAACTGTTGCAAATGCGTTTTTAGGCGATGCTTCCCGCTCCACGACAAGGAGGAGAAGCAAAGATGGTATCCTGCAATCCTTCCCACTCCTTAATGGTATAAGTATGCAGAGCCAGCGCATGAACGGTAGTAGAGAGTTCCTCCGCTAAAGTACTGTAAATCATTCGATGACGATTCAGAAAACGTTCACCCATAAAACGATCGCTGACCAGCACAACTTTAAAATGGCTTTCAGAGCCGGCTGGGACATTGTGACGATAGCTTTCATCCACAACTTCGAGGAATACGGGTTGGAACGCAGTCCTTAATTTTTCTTCTATCCGCTCACGTATCATCATGAAATATCTCCTCCGACAACGCTGAGATGTCACCCATCCCTTTAAATACTAGCCGCTTTAACCGTTTCCATTACAGCTTAACAACAAATAATTAGCTTTCATCCTGTTTTTTCTGTCAAGCGTATGAAGTTTACTGATTTAAAGATTGATTCACCGGCTTCACATCGGTGTTTCTTTTACCTAAGGCGATTATTTCGTCAACATAATGAATTTACATGTCTTACCCACTTCCCCTCGTCGTTGGCGATGTTATGATGGCGGGAATCTTTACCAAACACGCTTAAAAGTCTCTGAGAGCCAGAACATGTTCAAAAAAATCCTCTTCCCGTTAGTTGCTCTGTTTATGCTTGCAGGATGCGCGAAACCGCCAACAACCATTGAAGTTTCTCCGACGATGACACTGCCACAGCAAGATCCAAGTCTGATGGGCGTCACCGTTAGCATTAATGGTGCCGATCAGCGTACCGATCAGGCGTTAGCAAAAGTCACCCGTGACAACCAAATTGTTACCCTGACCGCGTCCCGCGATCTGCGTTTCCTGCTGCAAGAAGTGCTGGAAAAACAAATGACCGCTCGCGGTTATATGGTTGGCCCGAATGGCCCGGTTAATCTGCAAATCATCGTTAGCCAGTTGTATGCCGACGTGTCCCAGGGCAATGTGCGCTACAACATTGCTACCAAAGCGGATATCGCCATCATCGCCACCGCGCAGAATGGCAACAAAATGACCAAAAACTATCGTGCCAGCTACAACGTTGAGGGCGCTTTTCAGGCCTCTAACAAAAACATCGCTGACGCGGTTAACAGCGTGCTGACCGACACCATCGCTGACATGTCTCAGGACACCAGCATCCACGAATTCATTAAGCAGAACGCACGTTAATTTCTGCCCTCTGGCCCGGTGCAAGTCGGGCCTGTAGACGCCCATGTCCAGTCAATATTTACGTATTTTCCAACAGCCTCGTTCAGCTATTTTGTTGATTCTGGGTTTTGCTTCCGGGCTGCCGCTCGCCCTGACATCCGGCACGTTACAGGCGTGGATGACAGTCGAGAATATCGATCTTAAAACCATTGGTTTCTTCTCGTTGGTGGGTCAGGCTTACGTATTTAAATTTCTCTGGTCGCCGCTGATGGACCGCTATACTCCGCCGTTTCTCGGGCGACGGCGCGGCTGGCTGCTCGCCACGCAAGCGTTATTGTTGCTGGCGATTGCGGCAATGGGTTTTCTCGAACCTGGTACGCAACTTCGCTGGATGGCGGCACTGGCAGTCGTTATCGCTTTTTGCTCGGCCTCCCAGGATATCGTCTTTGATGCGTGGAAAACGGATGTGCTTCCCGCGGAAGAACGCGGCGCAGGTGCGGCAATCAGCGTGCTGGGTTACCGTTTAGGGATGCTGGTTTCCGGCGGTTTAGCCTTATGGCTGGCGGATAAATGGTTGGGCTGGCAAGGCATGTACTGGCTAATGGCAGCTCTGTTAATCCCGTGCATCATTGCGACTTTGCTTGCGCCAGAACCAACCGACACCATTCCTGTACCCAAAACGCTGGAGCAAGCTGTTGTTGCGCCACTACGTGATTTCTTTGGTCGCAATAACGCATGGTTAATTCTGCTTTTAATTGTGCTGTATAAGCTGGGCGATGCTTTCGCCATGAGCCTGACAACCACCTTTTTGATTCGCGGTGTCGGATTTGATGCCGGCGAAGTGGGCGTGGTTAACAAAACGCTCGGCTTGCTGGCGACCATCGTCGGCGCGTTGTACGGCGGTATTTTGATGCAGCGTCTTTCACTGTTCCGTGCGCTGCTGATTTTCGGCCTTTTACAAGGTGCGTCCAACGCCGGTTACTGGCTGCTTTCTGTGACTGATAAGCATCTCTACAGCATGGGCGCGGCAGTCTTTTTCGAAAACCTGTGTGGCGGGATGGGCACATCGGCATTTGTGGCGCTGTTAATGACCCTGTGTAATAAGTCATTTTCCGCTACTCAGTTCGCTCTGCTCTCAGCGCTTTCTGCTGTAGGACGGGTTTATGTAGGCCCCGTAGCGGGCTGGTTTGTTGAAGCTCACGGCTGGTCGACATTCTATCTGTTCTCTGTTGCGGCCGCTGTACCTGGACTTATTTTGCTGCTGGTTTGCCGCCAGACGCTGGAGTACACGCGGGTCAACGACAACTTTATCCCACGTACCGAGTATCCATCTGGTTATACCTTTGCCATGTGGACACTGGCAGCAGGCGTCAGTCTGTTGGCCGTGTGGTTACTACTGTTAACGATGGATGCGCTGGATTTGACTCACTTCTCTTTCCTGCCTGCACTGCTGGAAATCGGCGTTTTAGTCGCTCTGGGTGGTGTCATACTTGGTGGTTTATTGGACTATCTGGCACTACGAAAAACGCATTTGACGTAATCAGTGGATATTATTTAGCTGTAGTAATCACCCGGCGTAATTATTACGGCTAAATAAACATCAGCAGCGCTTAATAATATTTGTTCTTTTGTGCGGCTTAGCTTTCGGAAATTATTGACCCCATCTATATATTTTATTTTTTACACGATTCAGCTAATGACTCTTTATTTCCCCGCGCCCGTTTTGTCACCCTAATGATAATTACTTGTTAAATAATTGTTTTATTTTGAGATTGGTTATACCAATTGCCATCCCCACCCCCTCCTTCAGTCCCCTTTCGTTATAACGCCCTTTTGCAACAGCTTATTAAAATCAATCCGATATGTTTTGCAACATATGTGACCTGCGAGCCAAATTCAAGTAACAGTAATTTAATCATGTTTACAGTAATGTAACCTTCCCGTAAAATGCCCACACACTTTAAACGCCACCAGATCCCGTGGAATTGAGGTCGTTAAATGAGACTCAGGAAATACAATAAAAGTTTGGGATGGTTGTCATTATTTGCAGGCTCTGTATTGCTCAGTGGCTGTAATTCTGCGCTGTTAGATCCCAAAGGACAGATTGGCCTGGAGCAACGTTCGCTGATACTGACGGCATTTGGCCTGATGTTGATTGTCGTTATTCCCGCAATCTTGATGGCTGTCGGTTTCGCCTGGAAGTACCGTGCGAGCAATAAAGATGCTAAGTACAGCCCGAACTGGTCACACTCCAATAAAGTGGAAGCTGTGGTCTGGACGGTGCCAATCTTAATCATCATCTTCCTTGCGGTATTGACCTGGAAAACCACTCACGCTCTTGAGCCTAGCAAGCCGCTGGCACACGACGAGAAGCCCATTACCATCGAAGTGGTTTCCATGGACTGGAAATGGTTCTTCATCTACCCGGAACAGGGCATTGCTACCGTGAATGAAATCGCTTTCCCGGCGAACACTCCGGTGTACTTCAAAGTGACCTCCAACTCCGTGATGAACTCCTTCTTTATTCCGCGTCTGGGTAGCCAGATTTATGCCATGGCCGGTATGCAGACTCGCTTGCATCTGATCGCCAACGAACCCGGTACTTATGACGGTATTTCCGCCAGCTATAGCGGTCAGGGCTTCTCCGGCATGAAGTTCAACGCTATCGCCACACCGGATCGTGCCGCATTCGACCAATGGGTCGCAAAAGCAAAACAGTCGACGAAAACCATGTCTGACATGGCCACCTTCGAAAAACTGGCTGCGCCTAGCGAATACAACCAGGTGGAATATTTCTCCAACGTGAAACCCGACTTGTTTGCCGATGTGATTAACAAGTTTATGGCTCACGGTAAGAGCATGGACATGACTCAGCCCGAAGGTGAGCACAGCGCACACGAAGGTATGGAAGGCATGGACATGAGCCACGCGGAATCCGCCCATTAAAGGGGTTGAGGAAGAATAAAGATGTTCGGAAAATTAACACTTGATGCAGTCCCGTTCCATGAACCTATCATCATGGTTACGATCGCTGGCATTATTTTGGGAGGTCTGGCGCTCGTTGGCCTGATCACTTACTTCGGTAAGTGGACCTACCTGTGGAAAGAGTGGCTGACCTCTGTCGACCATAAACGCCTTGGTATCATGTATATCATCGTAGCGATTGTGATGCTGCTGCGTGGTTTTGCAGATGCCATTATGATGCGTAGTCAACAGGCACTGGCCTCGGCTGGCGAAGCAGGCTTCCTGCCGCCACACCACTATGATCAAGTTTTCACCGCTCACGGTGTGATTATGATCTTCTTCGTGGCGATGCCTTTCGTTATCGGTCTGATGAACCTGGTGGTTCCGCTGCAAATTGGCGCGCGTGACGTTGCGTTCCCGTTCCTCAACAACTTAAGCTTCTGGTTTACCGTTGTTGGTGTGATTCTGGTTAACGTTTCTCTCGGCGTGGGCGAATTCGCGCAGACTGGCTGGCTGGCCTATCCACCGCTATCGGGAATAGAGTACAGTCCGGGAGTCGGTGTCGATTACTGGATATGGAGTCTCCAGCTATCCGGTATAGGTACGACGCTAACCGGTATTAACTTCTTCGTTACCATTCTGAAGATGCGTGCACCGGGCATGACCATGTTCAAGATGCCGGTATTTACCTGGGCATCACTGTGCGCAAACATTCTGATTATCGCCTCCTTCCCAATTCTGACGGTTACCGTCGCGTTGCTAACCCTGGATCGCTATCTGGGCACCCATTTCTTTACCAACGATATGGGTGGCAACATGATGATGTACATCAACCTGATTTGGGCATGGGGACACCCGGAAGTTTACATCCTGATCCTGCCTGTTTTCGGTGTGTTCTCCGAAATTGCAGCGACCTTCTCGCGTAAACGTCTGTTTGGTTATACCTCGCTGGTATGGGCGACTGTCTGTATTACCGTGCTGTCGTTCATCGTCTGGCTGCACCACTTCTTTACGATGGGTGCGGGCGCGAACGTAAATGCCTTCTTCGGTATCACCACGATGATTATCGCCATTCCGACCGGGGTGAAGATCTTCAACTGGCTGTTCACCATGTATCAGGGTCGCATCGTGTTCCATTCTGCGATGCTGTGGACCATCGGTTTTATCGTCACCTTCTCAGTGGGCGGTATGACTGGCGTGCTGCTGGCAGTACCGGGCGCAGACTTCGTTCTGCATAACAGCCTGTTCCTGATTGCACACTTCCATAACGTTATCATCGGCGGCGTGGTCTTCGGCTGCTTCGCAGGGATGACCTACTGGTGGCCTAAAGCGTTCGGTTTCAAACTGAACGAGACCTGGGGTAAACGCGCGTTCTGGTTCTGGATTATCGGCTTCTTCGTTGCCTTTATGCCGCTGTACGCGCTGGGCTTCATGGGCATGACCCGTCGTTTGAGCCAGCAGATTGACCCGCAGTTCCACACGATGCTGATGATTGCAGCCAGCGGTGCGGTACTGATTGCGCTGGGTATTCTCTGCCTCGTGATTCAGATGTACGTCTCTATTCGCGACCGCGATCAGAACCGTGATCTGACTGGCGACCCGTGGGGTGGCCGCACGCTGGAGTGGGCAACCTCTTCCCCGCCTCCGTTCTATAACTTTGCCGTTGTGCCGCACGTTCACGAGCGTGATGCATTCTGGGAAATGAAAGAGAAAGGCGAAGCGTACAAAAAGCCTGACCACTATGAAGAAATTCATATGCCGAAAAACAGCGGCGCCGGTATCGTCATCGCTGCTTTCTCCACCATCTTCGGTTTCGCCATGATCTGGCATATCTGGTGGCTGGCGATTGTTGGCTTCGCAGGCATGATCATCACCTGGATCGTGAAAAGCTTCGACGAGGACGTGGATTACTACGTGCCGGTGGCAGAAATCGAAAAACTGGAAAATCAGCATTTCGATGAGATTACTAAGGCAGGGCTGAAAAATGGCAACTGATACTTTGACGCACGCGACTGCCCACGCGCACGAACACGGGCACCACGATGCAGGCGGAACCAAAATCTTCGGATTTTGGATCTACCTGATGAGCGACTGCATTCTGTTTTCTATCTTGTTTGCTACCTATGCCGTTCTGGTGAACGGCACCGCAGGCGGCCCGACAGGTAAGGACATTTTCGAACTGCCGTTCGTTCTGGTTGAAACTTTCTTGCTGTTGTTCAGCTCCATCACCTACGGCATGGCGGCTATCGCCATGTACAAAAACAACAAAAGCCAGGTTATCTCCTGGCTGGCGTTGACCTGGTTGTTTGGTGCTGGATTTATCGGGATGGAACTCTATGAATTCCATCACCTGATTGTTAACGACATGGGCCCGGATCGCAGCGGCTTCCTGTCAGCGTTCTTTGCGCTAGTGGGTACGCACGGTCTGCACGTCACTTCCGGTCTTATCTGGATGGCGGTGCTGATGGTGCAAATCGCGCGTCGCGGCCTGACCAGCACTAACCGTACCCGCATCATGTGTCTGAGTCTGTTCTGGCACTTCCTCGATGTGGTGTGGATCTGTGTGTTCACTGTTGTTTATCTGATGGGGGCGATGTAATGAGTCATTCTAACGTGAGCGGCGGCGCGTCCCATGGCAGCGTAAAAACCTACATGACAGGCTTTATCCTGTCGATAATCCTGACGGTGATCCCGTTCTGGATGGTAATGACAGGAACTGCCTCCCCGGCCGTAATTCTGGGAACGATCCTGGCAATGGCAGTGGTACAGGTTCTGGTGCATCTGGTGTGCTTCCTGCACATGAATACCAAATCAGATGAAGGCTGGAACATGACGGCGTTTGTCTTCACCGTGCTAATCATCGCTATTCTGGTTGTAGGCTCCATCTGGATTATGTGGAACCTCAACTACAACATGATGATGCACTAAGAGCGGCGGTTATGATGTTTAAGCAATACCTGCAAGTAACGAAACCAGGCATCATCTTTGGCAACCTGATCTCGGTGATTGGGGGATTCCTGCTGGCCTCAAAGGGCAGCATTGATTATCCCCTGTTTATCTACACGTTGGTTGGGGTGTCACTGGTTGTGGCGTCGGGTTGTGTGTTTAACAACTACATCGACAGGGATATCGACAGAAAGATGGAAAGGACGAAGAACCGGGTGCTGGTTAAAGGCCTGATCTCTCCTGCTGTCTCGCTGGTGTACGCCACCGTGCTGGGTATTGCTGGCTTTATGCTGCTGTGGTTTGGCGCGAATCCGCTGGCCTGCTGGCTGGGGGTAATGGGCTTTGTGGTTTATGTCGGCGTTTATAGCCTGTACATGAAACGCCACTCGGTCTACGGCACGTTGATTGGTTCTCTCTCCGGCGCTGCGCCGCCGGTGATTGGCTATTGTGCAGTGACCGGTGATTTCGATAGTGGCGCAGCGATTCTGCTGGCTATCTTCAGCCTGTGGCAAATGCCTCACTCTTATGCCATCGCCATTTTCCGCTTTAAAGATTATCAGGCGGCAAACATTCCGGTACTGCCGGTAGTGAAAGGCATTTCCGTGGCGAAGAATCACATCACGCTGTACATCATCGCCTTTGCCGTTGCCACACTGATGCTCTCTCTCGGCGGTTACGCAGGGTATAAATATCTGGTGGTCGCCGCGGCAGTTAGCGTCTGGTGGTTAGGTATGGCCCTGCGCGGTTATAAAGTCGCTGATGACAGAGTCTGGGCGCGTAAACTGTTCGGCTTCTCGATCATCGCCATCACTGCTCTCTCGGTAATGATGTCCATTGATTTTATGGTGCCGGACTCGCATACGCTGCTGGCTGCCGTCTGGTAACGCAACATCCCTGTTAAAAAAGGTGCTACGGCACCTTTTTTCTTAGCATTAGAAACATATCCCCCACGAAATATTTACTAAAAAATCCGCTTGTTTACCCCATTCGTTTACCGCTTTACACTAGTCGCGAATTTAAAATAGAGGTGGTAATGAACGATTATAAAATGACGCCAGGTGAGCGGCGCGCGACCTGGGGTTTAGGGATCGTATTTTCATTGCGCATGCTGGGCATGTTTATGGTTCTGCCGGTTCTGACCACGTATGGTATGGCTCTGCAAGGCGCCAACGAAGCGTTGATCGGTATTGCGATTGGCATTTACGGTCTGACTCAGGCCGTTTTTCAGATTCCGTTTGGCCTGCTTTCTGACCGCATTGGTCGCAAGCCATTAATTGTCGGCGGGTTAGCCGTATTTGTCGCCGGTAGCGTTATCGCCGCGCTCTCTGACTCCATCTGGGGAATTATTCTGGGCCGGGCGTTACAAGGTTCCGGTGCAATTGCCGCTGCCGTTATGGCGTTGCTGTCCGATCTCACCCGCGAACAAAACCGTACCAAAGCGATGGCGTTTATCGGCGTTAGCTTTGGCATTACCTTCGCCATTGCGATGGTGCTTGGCCCAATTATCACTCACAAACTTGGGCTACATGCGCTGTTCTGGATGATCGCTATTCTGGCAACGACCGGCATTGCGTTGACCATTTGGGTTGTACCCAACAGCAGCACGCACGTACTTAATCGTGAGTCCGGGATGGTGAAAGGCAGTTTCAGCAAAGTGCTGGCAGAACCGCGACTACTGAAACTCAACTTTGGCATTATGTGTCTGCACATGCTACTGATGTCGACGTTTGTCGCTCTTCCTGGGCAACTTGCTGGCGCGGGTTTTCCGGCAGCGGAACATTGGAAAGTCTATCTGGCAACGATGTTAATCGCCTTTGGCTCTGTCGTGCCTTTCATTATCTACGCTGAAGTTAAGCGTAAGATGAAGCAAGTCTTTGTCTTCTGCGTCGGGCTGATCGTGGTTGCGGAAATCGTGCTGTGGAACGCGCAAACGCAGTTCTGGCAACTGGTGGTCGGCGTGCAGCTTTTCTTTGTGGCGTTTAACCTGATGGAAGCCCTCCTGCCCTCGCTTATCAGTAAAGAGTCGCCAGCAGGTTACAAAGGTACGGCGATGGGCGTTTACTCCACCAGCCAGTTTCTTGGCGTGGCGATTGGCGGTTCGCTCGGCGGCTGGATTGACGGCATGTTTGACGGCCAGGGCGTATTTCTCGCGGGCGCAATGCTGGCAGCAGTGTGGCTGGCAGTCGCCAGTACCATGAAAGAACCGCCGTATGTCAGCAGTTTGCGCATTGAAATCCCGGCGGATATTGCCGCAAACGAGGCGTTAAAAGTGCGTTTACAGGAAACTGCAGGCGTCAAAGAAGTGTTGATTGCAGAAGAAGAACATTCAGCTTACGTGAAAATCGACAGCAAAGTGACGAATCGCTTTGAGGTTGAACAGGCAATTCGTCAGGCATAAAAACGAGGCGAAATTGCCTGATGCGCTATGCTTATCTGGCCTACAAAGTTGCAGCAATCTTTTGAATTCACAAACTTTTGTAGGCCAGAAAAGGCATTCACGCCGCAGCCGGCATGAACAAAGCGTATGTTATCGCGATTAATCGCGGAAATTTTTGAACTGGAATGGCTGGCCGAGATCGCCACCACGCACCATCGCCATCACTGCCTGCAAATCGTCACGAGATTTACCCGTTACGCGGATCTCATCACCCTGAATTTGCGCCTGCACTTTCAGTTTGCTGTCTTTGATCATCTTGACGATTTTCTTCTGGGTCGCGCTCTCAATGCCCTGCTTCAGTTTCGCTTCCACAAACCAGGTTTTACCGCTATGAACGATATTTTCCGGTACATCCAGCGAGCTGCCTTCAATGCCGCGTTTCAGCAATTTGGCACGCAGAATGTCCAGCAACTGATTGACCTGGAAATCGGACTCGCTCAACACTTTAATGGTTTTGCTGGCATCGTTCAGCTCAAACGACGCTTCAACGTTACGGAAGTCAAAACGAGACTCTACTTCGCGACTCGCGTTATCGACCGCGTTACGCGCTTCCTGAAGATCAACTTCAGAGACAATATCGAAAGATGGCATCTTTTTCTCTCCCTTCATTTTTGATGCGAAGCATAATACCTGCAAAGTTAAATAACAGACAGTCCTGCGCCAGGACGCATCCCTTAATTGTGCATGGTCACAACACCATGCACAATTAAGGGATAGCCTTATTGAACACCCGGTGTGGTTGCGGGTGAGGAGGAACAATGAAAATTACCGTATTGGGATGCGGTGCCTTAGGGCAATTATGGCTTACAGCACTTTGCAAACAGGGCCACGAAGTTCAGGGCTGGCTGCGGGTGCCACAACCGTACTGTAGCGTGAATCTGGTTGAAACAGACGGTTCGATATTTAACGAATCTCTGACCGCCAATGATCCAGATTTTCTGGCCACCAGCGATCTGTTACTGGTGACGTTGAAAGCCTGGCAGGTGTCTGATGCCGTCAAAAGTCTGGCATCAACACTACCTGTAACCACGCCAATTTTGCTGATCCACAACGGCATGGGCACCATTGAAGAGTTACAGAACATTGAGCAACCTTTACTGATGGGCACGACCACCCATGCAGCGCGCCGCGACGGCAACGTCATCATTCACGTGGCAAGCGGTATTACTCATATAGGCCCGGCGCGTCAACAGGATGGTGATTACAGCTATCTGGCAGATATTTTGCAAACCGTTTTACCTGACGTCGCCTGGCATAACAATATTCGCGCCGAGCTGTGGCGAAAACTGGCGGTTAACTGTGTGATTAATCCGCTGACTGCCATCTGGAATTGCCCGAATGGCGAATTGCGTCATCATCCGCAAGAAATTATGCAGATATGCGAAGAAGTTGCGGCGGTGATTGAACGCGAAGGGCATCATACTTCTGCGGAAGATCTGCGTGATTATGTGATGCAGGTGATTGATGCTACGGCAGAAAACATCTCGTCGATGCTGCAGGATATTCGCGCGTTGCGCCATACAGAAATCGACTATATCAACGGTTTTCTGCTACGTCGTGCCCGCGCGCATGGGATTGCTGTACCGGAAAACACCCGCCTGTTTGAAATGGTAAAAAGAAAGGAGAGTGAATATGAGCGCATCGGCACTGGTTTGCCTCGCCCCTGGTAGTGAAGAGACTGAAGCGGTCACCACTATCGACCTGTTGGTTCGCGGTGGCATTAATGTCACTACTGCCAGCGTCGCCAGCGATGGCAACCTGGCAATTACCTGCTCGCGCGGCGTGAAGCTGCTGGCGGATGCGCCGCTGGTCGAAGTGGCCGATGGCGAATATGACGTGATTGTACTGCCTGGTGGGATCAAAGGTGCAGAGTGTTTTCGTGACAGCACCCTACTGGTCGAAACGGTTAAACAGTTCCACCGTTCCGGGCGTATCGTTGCGGCGATTTGTGCTGTGCCAGCCACGGTGTTGGTGCCGCACGACATCTTCCCGATTGGCAATATGACCGGCTTCCCGACGCTGAAAGATAAAATTCCCGCAGAACAATGGCAAGACAAGCGCGTCGTCTGGGACGCACGCGTAAAATTGCTGACCAGCCAGGGGCCAGGCACGGCTATTGATTTTGGTCTGAAAATTATCGACCTGCTGGTTGGGCGCGAGAAAGCCCATGAAGTCGCATCACAACTGGTGATGGCGGCAGGGATTTATAATTATTACGAGTAATGTCGATGCGGTAAGCGTCGCATCTGGCCAGATGCGACGTAAATACCAATAATTACGGGCGATACACTTTCACATTCTTAAAGCCCTGCTCGCGCAGATAGAGCGCCTGCAAGCGGCTCATCACCCCGCGCTCACACCACAACAGCCAGGTTTTGCTCTGGTCGAGATCGCCAAATTTAGTGCTCAATTTGTAGAACGGCAGGGAAACTACATCGATCCCTTCGACTTTCAGCGGTTTATCTTCCTGTTCATCGATAGAGCGAATATCGAGGATCACGTCATTCGGGCCGAAGCCATTGACGGTTTCCACTTCCACCACTTCCTGCTCGGTCTGCTGGGCGATTTCGCGAATATCAACGTTATTCGCTTCCTCAACCACTTTGTCGAGAATGCTGAAGTCGAACTTCTCTTCTTCCGCTTCAATCTTCGACTTAACCGCTTTCACCGTCGGGCTTTTGGAGATCACGCCGCAATATTCCGGCATCGTGCGGGCAAAGTCTTCAGTGCCAATCTGACGAGCAAGGTTAATGATGTGCTCTTTGTCGTAAGAGATCAGCGGACGCAGGATTAGCGTGTCAGAAACGTTATCAATCAGACGCAGGTTGGTCAGCGTCTGACTGGACACCTGGCCCAACGCCTCGCCGGTCACCAGCGCCTGTACGCCGTAACGCTCAGCCACTTTAGATGCGGCACGCACCATCATACGTTTGAGAATGACGCCCATCTGACCGTCGTCGATTTTCTCAAGAATTTCACCGACTACCGGTTCGAAGTTAATGGCGACAAAACGCACGCGGTGAGAGCTGCCAAAGCGATTCCACAGATAATGTGCCACCTGACGAACACCAATTTCGTGTGCCGCGCCGCCGAGGTTAAAGAAGCAGTAATGCACACGGCAACCGCGGCGCATCAGCATATAACTGGAAACGCCAGAGTCGAAACCACCAGAGATCAGCGACAGCACATCTTCCTGGGTGCCTATCGGGAAACCACCAATACCTTCGTAGCGGCCTTTGATCAGCAGCAGACGATCGTCTTCCACTTCCAGATGGACAGTCACATCCGGGTTAGTCAGCTTCACGCGAGCGGATTCAATATGTTGATTCAAGCCACCGCCGACGTAACGTTCCACATCAATCGAGCTAAAATCGTGCTTACCGCGACGCTTCACGCGTACACAGAAGGTCTTACCTTCCAGTTGGTCACGGTACTGAACCAACGCTTTCTCGAAAATATCGTGCATGTCGGTAAACGGCACGTCTTCGACTTCGAGAATATGGTGGATACCCGGAATGCGGGTCAAAGCGTCGCGAATTGCCAGACGCTGGTTTTCATCTTTCGCGCGAACTTCGATGTTATCCCAGTGACGGACAACTGCGAGCGTCTCATCATAGTGCTTTAAAACGTTACGAATATTCCCGGTAAGGATTTTTATAAAGCGCAAGCGCACAGATTGGCTCTTGATGGTGATTTCCGGGAACAATTTAATGATAAACTTCATGGCGGCAATGGTTCTTTGGCAAGTCTTAAGCGACTTGTTTGGGGAAAAATACAGCAGCCCACACCTGCGGCTGCATCCAGGCGCGGAAGTATACCACTAACATAGCTTTGCTGCGCATATCACCTTACCATTGCGCGTTATTTGCTATTTGCCCTGAGTCCGTTACCATGACGGGGCGTAAAATATTGAGAGTCAGACATTCATTATGCCGAAGAAAAATGAGGCGCCCGCCAGCTTTGAAAAGGCGCTAAGCGAGCTGGAACAGATTGTGACCCGTCTGGAAAGTGGCGACCTGCCGCTGGAAGAGGCACTGAATGAGTTCGAACGTGGCGTGCAGCTTGCACGTCAGGGGCAGGCCAAATTACAACAAGCCGAACAGCGCGTACAGATCCTGCTGTCTGACAACGAAGACGCCTCTCCAACACCTTTTACACCGGACAATGAGTAATGGACTTTCCGCAGCAACTCGAAGCCTGCGTTAAGCAGGCCAACCAGGCGCTGAGCCGTTTTATCGCCCCACTGCCCTTTCAGAACACTCCCGTGGTAGAAACCATGCAGTATGGCGCATTATTAGGTGGTAAGCGCCTGCGACCTTTCCTGGTTTATGCTACTGGTCAAATGCTCGGCGTAAGTCTGAATACTTTGGACGCACCAGCAGCAGCCGTAGAGTGTATCCACGCTTACTCATTAATTCATGATGATCTACCGGCAATGGATGATGACGATTTACGTCGTGGTTTACCCACCTGTCATGTGAAGTTTGGCGAAGCGAACGCCATCCTCGCCGGGGATGCTTTACAAACGTTAGCATTCTCGATTTTAAGCGATGCGGATATGCCAGAAGTTTCAGACCGTGACAGAATCGCGATGATTTCAGAACTGGCAAATGCCAGCGGTATTGCCGGAATGTGTGGCGGCCAGGCGTTAGATTTAGACGCGGAAGGCAAACACGTACCTCTGGACGCACTTGAACGTATTCATCGTCATAAAACAGGTGCGTTAATTCGTGCCGCCGTTCGTCTTGGTGCGTTAAGCGCCGGAGATAAAGGACGTCATGCCCTGCCAATACTCGACAAGTATGCAGAGAGCATCGGTCTTGCCTTCCAGGTTCAGGATGACATCCTGGATGTGGTGGGAGATACTGCAACGTTGGGTAAACGTCAGGGTGCCGACCAGCAGCTTGGCAAAAGTACTTACCCTGCACTTCTGGGACTTGAGCAAGCCCGGAAGAAAGCCAGAGATCTTATCGACGATGCTCGCCAGTCGCTGAAACAACTGGCTGAACAGTCGCTCGATACCTCGGCACTGGAAGCGCTAGCGGACTACATTATCCAGCGTAATAAATAAACAATAAGTATTAATAGGCCTCTGATGAGTTTTGATATTGCCAAATACCCGACCCTGGCACTGGTCGACTCCACCCAGGAGTTGCGACTGCTACCAAAAGAGAGTTTACCGAAACTCTGCGACGAACTGCGCCGTTATTTACTCGACAGCGTGAGCCGTTCCAGCGGACACTTCGCCTCTGGGCTGGGCACGGTCGAACTGACCGTGGCGCTGCACTATGTCTATAACACTCCATTTGACCAGTTAATCTGGGATGTGGGGCATCAGGCTTATCCGCATAAAATTTTAACCGGACGCCGCGACAAAATCGGTACTATCCGCCAGAAAGGCGGCCTACACCCGTTCCCGTGGCGCGGCGAAAGCGAATATGACGTGTTAAGCGTCGGGCATTCATCAACCTCCATCAGTGCTGGAATCGGTATTGCGGTGGCTGCCGAGAAAGAAGGTAAGGATCGCCGCACCGTCTGCGTAATTGGCGACGGCGCGATTACCGCAGGCATGGCATTTGAAGCGATGAACCATGCGGGCGATATTCGTCCTGATATGCTGGTGATCCTCAACGACAACGAAATGTCGATTTCCGAAAATGTCGGCGCGCTCAACAACCATCTGGCACAGCTACTTTCCGGTAAACTTTACTCATCACTGCGCGAAGGCGGTAAAAAAGTCTTCTCTGGCGTGCCGCCAATTAAAGAACTGCTCAAACGCACTGAAGAACATATTAAAGGCATGGTAGTGCCTGGCACGCTGTTTGAAGAGCTGGGCTTTAACTACATCGGCCCGGTTGACGGTCACGACGTGCTGGGGCTTATCACCACGCTAAAAAATATGCGCGACCTGAAAGGCCCGCAGTTCCTGCATATCATGACCAAAAAAGGTCGTGGTTATGAACCAGCAGAAAAAGACCCAATCACTTTCCACGCCGTGCCTAAATTTGACCCGTCCAGCGGTTGCCTGCCCAAAAGCAGCGGCGGCCTGCCGAGCTATTCAAAAATCTTTGGCGACTGGTTGTGCGAAACGGCAGCGAAAGACAACAAGCTGATGGCGATTACGCCGGCGATGCGTGAAGGTTCCGGCATGGTCGAGTTTTCGCGGAAATTCCCGGATCGCTACTTTGACGTGGCAATCGCTGAGCAACACGCGGTGACTTTTGCCGCTGGTCTGGCGATTGGCGGGTACAAACCGATCGTGGCTATTTACTCCACCTTCCTGCAACGCGCCTACGATCAGGTGCTGCATGACGTCGCAATTCAAAAGCTACCGGTTCTGTTCGCTATCGACCGCGCGGGCATTGTTGGTGCTGATGGTCAAACCCACCAGGGGGCTTTTGATCTCTCCTTCCTGCGCTGCATCCCGGAAATGGTCATTATGACCCCAAGCGATGAAAACGAATGTCGCCAAATGCTTTACACCGGTTACCACTACAACGATGGCCCGTCAGCGGTGCGTTACCCGCGCGGCAATGCAGTTGGCGTGGAACTGACGCCGCTGGAAAAACTGCCGATTGGTAAAGGTATCGTGAAGCGTCGCGGTGAAAAACTGGCGATCCTCAACTTTGGTACTTTGATGCAGGAAGCGGTGAAAGTCGCTGAATCGCTAAATGCTACGCTGGTCGATATGCGTTTTGTGAAGCCGCTTGATGAAGCGTTAATTCTGGAAATGGCCGCCAGCCATGAGGCGCTGGTCACCGTTGAAGAGAACGCCATTATGGGCGGCGCAGGCAGCGGCGTGAACGAAGTATTGATGGCACATCGTAAACCGGTGCCAGTGCTGAATATTGGCCTACCGGACTTCTTTATTCCACAAGGAACGCAGGAAGAAATGCGCGCCGAGCTCGGCCTCGATGCCGCCGGAATGGAAGCCAAAATCAAAGCCTGGCTGGCATAATCCCTACTCCACTCCTGCTATGCTTAAAAGATTGTTCATAGACTCTAAATAATTCGAGTTGCAGGAAGGCGGCAAACGAGTGAAGCCCCAGGAGCTTACATAAGTAAGTGACTGGGGTGAACGACAAATCCGCATGGAGCGGATTTGAACGCTGTTTGCAGCGGCCCTGTTAAGGGTGAGGCCATGGATGGGCCGAATAACTTGCAGCCGCAGCACATGCAACTTGAAGTATGACGAGTATAACGGGAGTGGCAGCATGCAATACAACCTCTTAGGGAAAACCGACCTTCGCGTTTCCCGACTTTGCCTCGGCTGTATGACCTTTGGCGAGCCAGATCGCGGTAATCACGCATGGACGCTGCCGGAAGAAAGCAGTCGCCCAATAATCAAACGCGCCCTTGAGGGCGGCATTAACTTTTTTGATACCGCGAATAGCTATTCCGATGGCAGCAGCGAAGAGATCGTCGGTCGCGCATTGCGGGATTTCGCCCGTCGCGATGACGTGGTCGTCGCGACAAAAGTTTTCCATCGTGTCGGTGACTTACCAGAAGGATTATCCCGCACGCAAATTTTGCGCTCTATTGACGACAGCCTGCGTCGTCTCGGCATGGATTATGTCGATATCCTGCAAATTCATCGCTGGGATTACAACACGCCGATTGAAGAGACGCTTGAAGCCCTGAACGACGTCGTAAAAGCCGGAAAAGCGCGTTATATCGGCGCGTCATCAATGTACGCCTCCCAGTTTGCTCAGGCGTTGGAACTGCAAAAACAGCACGGCTGGGCGCAGTTTGTCAGTATGCAGGATCACTATAATCTGATTTATCGTGAAGAAGAGCGCGAGATGCTGCCGCTGTGTTATCAGGAAGGCGTGGCGGTTATTCCGTGGAGCCCGCTGGCACGGGGCCGTCTGACGCGTCCGTGGGGTGAAACCACTGCACGACTGGTTTCTGACGAAGTGGGAAAAAATCTCTATAAAGAAAGCGATGAGAATGACGCGCAAATAGCTGCCCGTTTAGCCGGTGTAAGTGAAGAACTGGGCGTTACGCGGGCACAAGTCGCACTGGCATGGCTATTGAGCAAACCCGGCATTGCCGCACCGATTATCGGAACTTCGCGGGAAGAACAGCTAGATGAGTTACTGAATGCGGTGGATATCACGTTGAAGCCGGAACAGATTGCCGAGCTGGAAACGCCATATAAACCGCATCCGATAGTGGGATTTAAATAGGTATGCAGGTCTGATAAGACGCGGCAAGCGTCATATCAGACATCGCGCACAACCGCCGGATGCAGCGTGAACGCCTTACCCGGCCTGCTACAGAATACCCATCGGCCAGTGATGGCCGATAAAATAGAGTATTCCAGCGGAAATCACTCCGGCGACAATATCGTCGATCATGATCCCCATGCCACCATGCACATTGCGATCAAACCAGCGGATCGGCCACGGTTTCCACATATCCAGAATCCGGAAAATGACAAACCCGGCAGCGACCCACTGCCAGTCATTGGTCGGCAGCGCCATCAGGGTGATCCACATGCCGATAAACTCATCCCAGACGATACTGCCGTGATCGTGCACACCCATATCTTTCGCCGTCTGATGGCAAAGATAGACGCCGATGCAGATCCCCAGCATTACCACCAGTGAGTAGAGTTGCCAGGGCAAAAAAGTCATCAGATACCAGAAGGGGATCGCCGCCAGCGAGCCCATCGTACCTGGAACAATCGGGCTTAACCCACTCCCAAACCCTGTAGCCAACAAGTGCCACGGGTTACTCATCTTCAGGCGACTTTTCGCGACATCTTTATGGCGTGGCAAAATGGTCATATCCTTTCCAGTCAACCGTGACAGGTTCGCCGTCACGCACAAAACAAAGCCCTTCGATATCGGCGGTCATTTGCCCGATACAAGTAAACGGTACGCCCAGGTGCCCCAGAGCAACATCCAGCGCGCCACGGTTAAGCTCCGGCACAGTAAAGCACAACTCATAATCTTCGCCACCAGAGAGCGCCCAACGCAGCGCCTGTTCCGGTTCAACATGACGTGAAAGTGCGTCAGAGAATGGCAATAATGTCAGATCAATTCGTGCGCCGCAGTCGCTGGCTTTCACGATATGCCCGAGATCGGAGATCAGACCGTCAGAGAGATCGATGGCTGAACTCGCCAGATCGCGCAGTGCCTGCCCCTGTAAAATACGCGGCGATGGGCGGAGATGACGTTTTATTAAATACTCCGCATCTTTAGCATCTGCAACCTGCAAACGGTTTTGCAAAATCGCCAGCCCGGCGGCGCTATCGCCCGGCGTACCGGTCACATAGATCCAGTCACCCGGTTTCGCACCTGAGCGCGTTAAAGCTCGTCCCATCGGGACAAAGCCGTGGATACCCAACGTCATTGATAGCGGTCCACGCGTGGTATCGCCGCCAATGAGCTGCATATCGTAATAATTGAGGAGCTCGAAAAGACTGTCGCTGAAGGATTCAAGCCACGCTTCGTCCACGTTCGGTAAAGTCAATGCCAGCGTCAGCCAGGCTGGATCGGCACCCATCGCCGCCAGATCGCTTAAGTTTACCGCCAGTGCTTTATACGCCAGATCAGCAGGATCGATGTCAGGGAGGAAATGGTTACCCGCCACCAGCGTATCAGTGCTGATTGCCAGGGTCTGTTTCTCGGGGATATTGAGAAGTGCACAATCGTCACCGATGCCAAGTTCGACATCAAGACGAGAGCTTCTTACTCGGTCAAAATAACGGGCAATCAGGGAGAACTCGCCACATGCCATACGTTACGCCTCAGCAGGTAAAAAAGAAAAGGCCGGCGAGTGCGGAACTGTTTTCCGTTACTCTACCGGCCTGGATATCACTTTTTGTTAGGGCGAATCACAGGTGCTGCTTTATCGAGTACACCGTTGACGAACTTATGGCTGTCTTCTGCGCCGAACGATTTCGCCAGCTCGATCGCTTCGTTAATAGCCACTTTGTACGGCACATCGCTACGTTTAGACAGCTCGTACAGTGCAATGCGCAGTACCGCTTTTTCTACCTGGCCCAGCTCTTCCAGCAGGCGAGACAGATATGGCTTCATCAGTCCGTCGAGGTATGCGGTGTTAGTCGCCACCCCGGCCAGCAGCTCACGGAAGTACAGGATGTCAACGTCTTTTACATCCTGTTCAGCCAGGAACTGGTATTCAACATCAGCGATGTCGTTCTGGGACAACTGCCAGGAGTAGAGCGCCTGGACGGCACACTCACGAGCGCGGCGACGAGCAGCAGGTTTCACGGATTTCCCCTTACTAATTTCAGGCCTTGATGGCTTTCAATACATTAATCATTTCAAGCGCGGTCAGTGCAGCTTCTGCACCTTTGTTACCAGCTTTGGTGCCAGCACGTTCGATCGCTTGTTCAATGCTTTCGGTGGTCAACACACCAAAAGCAACCGGAATTTCGCTGTCCTGGGCAACATGCGCCAGGCCGTTGCTTGCACCGCCAGCGACATATTCAAAGTGGGCAGTGCCACCACGAATAACGGTTCCCAACGCAATCACCGCGTCGTATTTACCGGTTTTTGCCAGTGCGCCTGCCGCCAGCGGCAGCTCATAGGCACCAGGCACCCAAACAACGGTAATGTTTTCATCTTTTACCTGACCGATACGTTTCAGTGCGTCAATCGCACCTTCCAGCAGGCTGTCATTGATAAAGTTGTTGAAACGCGCAATGGTGATGGCGACGCGAGCGTCCGGGGTAGCAACGTTAGCTTCAATAATGTTCATTTTTTTCCTTCGGGTTCGAGTATGGCCCCGCAGGGGGGCGGATTTTAGCATAATATTTCGTGCGCTGCTTCCCTTTCGAGCCGGGAGATCATGCGCCCACTAAATGCAGGCAAACATCCGGGCCTACATGACGTATCTCTTTGAATTTAAATTGGGGCGCGTCGGCTAATTTCTCAAGCCCCGGCAGCGTACATAATCCGCGGGCGTCGCTGCCTAATAGTTTAGGTGCGATATAGACAATCAGTTCATCGACTAAACCCGCCTGTAGCAGTGCTCCAGCGAGCGTTGGCCCCGCCTCCACCCAGATGCTGTTAATTTGCTGTTTACCCAGTTGCATCATCAGCACAACCAGATCCAGATGACCTTTATGTTCTGGAATCAGCAAGGTGCGCACCGTTTCCGGCCATTCACGAGAATCATCCTGAGTGCGCGCGAACCAGGTTTCACCCGGCTGCTGCACAATGCGATGTTCCGGCGTTACGCGATTTTGGCTATCAATCACAATGCGTACCGGCTGGCGTAGATTTTGTTGCGGATAAAGCGCCTGAGTTTGTTCATCCAGTTCAGACCAACGCACCGTTAAAGCCGGATCGTCCGCCAGCACCGTGGCGCTGCTGGTTAAAATAGCATGACTTTGCGCACGCAAACGCTGAACATCGAGACGCGCCTGGGGAGAAGTGATCCACTGGCTTTCGCCGTTGGCCATCGCCGTGCGGCCATCAAGCGACGCGCCAAGTTTCAGTTGGATATAAGGAAAGCCAGTGCGCATCCGCTTAAGAAAGCCTTTATTCAACGGCTCGGCTTCGCTCATCATCAGGCCGTGGCTGACGTCAATCCCTGCTTGTTGCAGACGATAAAGTCCACGCCCTGCGACCTGCGGGTTAGGATCCTGCATTGCGGCAACCACACGCGCCACGCCAGCAGCAATTAGCGCATCACAGCACGGTGGTGTACGACCATGATGGCTACAAGGTTCGAGTGTCACATACGCAGTTGCACCTTTGGCTTTTTCACCCGCCATGCGCAACGCGTGTACCTCGGCATGTGGTTCACCCGCACGGTGATGATAACCTTCACCGACAATTTCGCCATCTTTGACAATGACGCATCCGACATTCGGATTGGGATGCGTTGTGAAACGTCCTCGTTGCGCCAGCTTTAGCGCCCGCGCCATGTAATACTCATCCTGCACGGTTTAGTCCTCCAGGCGCGCGATCTCTTCGCCAAATTCTTTGATATCTTCGAAACTGCGATAGACAGAGGCAAAACGGATATAGGCGACTTTATCGAGTTTTTTCAATTGCTCCATCACCAGATTGCCAATCATCTTGCTCGGCACCTCGCGCTCACCGGTGGCGCGGAGCTGTGACTTTATATGGTTAATCGCCATTTCGACATCATCGGAACTTACCGGACGTTTTTCCAGCGCCCGCAGCATTCCGCTACGCAATTTTTCTTCATTAAACGGTTCGCGCACGTCGTTGCTTTTAACAACGCGTGGCATAACCAGTTCCGCCACTTCAAACGTGGTGAAACGTTCATTAC